>CAZLEC010000246.1:0-6584 GCA_964558245.1 uncultured Burkholderiales bacterium
GGCCCCGCGATCCTCGCGAACACGTGGCTCGAAGGCTCGTACACCGAGACGTACCCGTCGGTGACGCGCGACGCCGGCGGGATGCACGAGCTGTTCCGGCAGTTCTCGTTCCCCGGGGGCGTCCCGAGTCACGTCGCGCCCGAGACACCGGGATCGATCCACGAAGGCGGTGAGCTCGGCTACTCGATCAGCCACGCGTTCGGCGCCGCGTTCGATAATCCCGACCTGATCGTCGCGTGCGTCGTCGGCGACGGTGAGGCCGAGACCGGGCCGCTGGCGACGAGCTGGCACTCGAACAAGTTCCTGAACCCGGTCGGCGACGGCGCGGTGCTGCCGATCCTTCACCTCAACGGTTACAAGATCGCGAATCCCACGATCCTCGCCCGCATCTCCGACGACGAGCTCACCGCGCTCCTCGCCGGCTACGGGTGGGACGCCTACCTGGTCGCGGGCGACGATCCCGCGCTCGTGCACCGGCAGCTCGCGGCGACGCTCGATCACGTCGTCGGTGAGATCCGGGCGATTCACCGGCGCGCGCGCGAAGACGGCGATCGGTCCCGTCCCCGCTGGCCGATGATCGTGCTGCGCACCCCGAAGGGCTGGACCGGGCCCAAGGTGGTCGACGGGGTCCAGATCGAGGGCACCTGGCGCGCGCACCAGGTGCCGTTGTCGGCGGTGCGGGAGAACCCGGACCATCTCGAGCTGCTCGAGTCGTGGATGCGTTCGTACCGGCCGGAGGAGTTGTTCGACGACGGCGGCCGGCCGCGGGCCCAGCTGGTCGATTGGTTGCCGAAGGGCCAACGGCGCATGGGCGCGAACCCGCACGCGAACGGCGGGCTCCTCCTTCGCGATCTCGAGTTGCCGGCGTTTCGCGACTATGCGGTCGACGTGCCCCACCCGGGCGGCGCCACGGCCGAAGCCACCCGCGTGCTCGGTCGGTACCTGCGCGACGTGTTCCGCCTGAATGCCGACACCCGCGACTTCCGGTTGTTCGGGCCCGACGAGACCGCGTCGAACCGGCTCGAGGCCGTCTACGAGGTCACCGCGAAGGCGTGGGAGGCCGAAGTGCTCCCGGTCGACGTTGCGCTCGCGACCGACGGCCGCGTGATGGAGATCCTCTCGGAGACGACGTGCCAGGGTTGGCTCGAGGGCTACCTCCTCACCGGGCGCCACGGGCTCTTCTCCTGTTACGAGGCGTTCACCCACATCGTCGACTCGATGTTCAACCAGCACGCGAAGTGGCTCAACGTCAGCCGCACGCTGCCCTGGCGCCGGCCGATCGCCTCACTCAACTACCTGTTGACGTCACACGTGTGGCGCCAGGACCACAACGGCTTCACCCATCAGGATCCCGGCTTCATCGACCTCGTCGTCAACAAGAAGGCCGAAGTCGTGCGCGTCTACCTGCCGCCCGACGCGAACACGCTGCTCTCGGTGGCGGACCATTGCCTCCGGACGCGCGACAAGGTCAACGTCGTGGTCGCCGGCAAGCAGCCCGATCTGCAGTGGCTCACGATCGACGAGGCCGACCTGCACTGCACGCGCGGCGTCGGGGTCTGGGACTGGGCGAGCAACGACGGCGGCGCGGAGCCCGACGTCGTGATGGCGTGCGCGGGCGACGTCCCGACGCTCGAGATCCTGGCCGCCGTGTCACTACTCCGCATCCACCTGCCTGATCTGAAGGTCCGCGTCGTGAACGTCGTCGACCTGATGCGCCTCCAACCGGAGACCGAGCATCCGCACGGCCTCCCCGATCGCGAGTACGACGCGTTGTTCACCGCCGACCGGCCGGTGATCTTTGCCTACCACGGCTATCCGTGGCTCATCCACCGGCTGACCTACCGGCGTCACGGTCACGACAACCTCCACGTGCGCGGCTACAAGGAAGAGGGGACGGTGACGACGCCCTTCGACATGGTGGTGCGCAACGACATGGATCGCTTCCACCTCGTCATGGACGTGATCGACCGCGTCCCCAGCCTCGGGGTCACCGCCACGCACGTCCGCCAGCACATGGTCGACGAGCGCACGCGCCACGCCGAGTACGTGCGCGCGCACGGCGAGGACCTCCCGGAGGTGCGGGACTGGGCCTGGCCGCATTGATGCGCGTGCTCGTCGTGAACGCGGGATCGAGCAGCATCAAGCTACGGGTCGTCGGGCCTCACGACGAGACCGACGCAAGTCGCGACCTCGAGAGCTGGGCCGGGCCCGGCGACCGCGACTTGCTCGCCGCGTTTCTCGACGACGCGCGCGCGGTCGACGCGGTCGGTCACCGCGTCGTGCACGGTGGGGCCGCGTTCGTCGAGCCCACCCGGGTGACACCCGACGTCGAGCGCGGCCTTCTCGCATTGTCACCCCTGGCTCCCCTGCACCAGCCGCGCGCGGTGGAGGGCATGCGCGCGCTCGCCGATCTCCGCCCGGACCTGCGCCAGGTCGTGTGCTTCGACACGGCCTTCCACGCCACGATGGCCGCGGCGGCGACCACGTACGCGCTCCCGCGCGTGTGGCGGGAGCGGTGGGGGATCCGCCGCTTCGGGTTCCACGGCCTCTCCCATGCCTACGCGACCGCGCGGGTCGCCACTCTTGCCGGCCGCCACGGTGATCCGACGTTGCGCGTGGTGTGCTGCCATCTCGGGGCCGGCGCTTCGCTCTGCGCGACGCGCGGCGGACGTTCGGTCGACACCACGATGGGCTGGACACCGCTCGAAGGACTCGTGATGGCGACGCGCTCGGGCACCGTCGATCCCGGCGTGGTCCTCGCGCTGGTGCGGCATCTCGGGGTCGACGCCGTGGAGCGCGGGCTCGACGGCGAGTCGGGTCTCGCGGGATTGTCGGGGATCGCGGGCGGCGACCTCCGAGCGGTGTTGGCGGCGCGGGCTGCAGGCGACGCCGCCGCGGCGTTGGCGTTCGACGTGTGCGTCCACCGGCTGCGGCAAGAGGTCGGTGCGATGGTGGCCGGCCTCGGAGGGCTCGACCTGCTCGTGTTCACCGGTGGCGTGGGAGAGCACGCATCCGAGCTGCGGGCAGCCGCGTGTGAGCCGTTCGGATATCTCGGCGTCGCGCTCGACGACCGGCTGAACGAGGGGCTCGGGGGCGAGGGGGAGATCGGTGAGGCGTCAGCTGCGGTGCGCACGTTCGTCGTGACCGCACGCGAAGACCTCGAGATCGCCCGCCAAGTGCGGTCGGTGCTCGCTTCCGACGTCCGAGCGGGATCTGCGGACGTGAGCTGAGCACCGCTCGGCCAGAGCACCGGAAGTCGGGACGAAAGTCCCTTTCTCGAATGGTTCCTGCGCCGCGCCGACAGGTCCGCGATCCGGTTGCCGATAGCAAGGCCGTGAAGCAATCGCCATCCGGCCGGAAGTCGGCGCGGGGTGCGGAGTCGTCGCGGCCTCAGCACACCGCGCATCTGGTCGCGTCCGCCATCGTGCGCATCATGATCGTGGTCGTGCTCCTGCTCGGGATCCTGCTCGCCGTCGTGCGAGAGTCGACGGCGGCGGCGAGCGCGTCGAAGCAAGCAAATCTCGCGGCGAGTGTCGCCGCTGATCTCGAAGCCGTCGGTCAGGCCAACGCCGATCTGGAGTCGTCGTTCGAACGAGCGTCGGGCGTACAGGACGTGAGTGTGCGCGTCGCGGAGTTCAGCACGTCGAACGCGACCGGTATCCGAGGCACGGGCGCGTTCAGCACCTATGTGCAGCGTTCGCTGCATCTGCCGAAGGAGACGGCTGCCCGCGACGCGTACGAACGCGCGACCAACGCGTGGGACGACGTCGCCGCGCGCTTCGGTGCGGTGCTGGTGAGCCCGGCGACGTCGCCGGCGACGATCGCGAAGTCGATGCAGCAACTGCGGGTGCTCCAAGACGCCCGACAGACTCGCCTCGCCTCATTGCGGAGCCTCTATCTCGATCAGGCCGCGAGCGACGAGACCCGGGTCGCGCAGGCTCAGCACGAGGTCGTGAATACCGCGATCTGGGCGATCGCCGTCATCGGTGCGCTCGGCGTAGCGATCACAATTTTCGCGGCACGTCGGGCTTCGCGGCAGTTGAAGGCACGCGCTCGCGTCGAGCAAGAGCGCGCGGCTACCGAGCGGCGGACCGACTTCGAGGCGAGGGTCCAGCGTTCCATGGCGCTCTCGGTCGACGAGCCCGCGGTGCTCGCCTCGGTCGAGCACACCTTCGAGGCCGTCGGCTATCCGGCGGCCGAGTTGCTCCTGGCGGACACCGAGGGCGGCGAGCTCGTACGGGCGATCGCGCCGCAGTCGGGCACCGGATGCGGTGTGCGCCGCGCGTCGGACTGCCCCGCCGTCCGGCTCCGCCAGCGGCTGGATTTCACCGACGCGGGCGCCATCGACGCCTGCCCGTTCCTCCGGGAGCGCGACGCCAGTGTGAGCCAGTGCGTCTGCGTACCGGTGACGATCGGCGATCAGACCTTGGCGATCCTGCGTACCGAGGCCCCCACGGCCGAGAAGCTCTCCGGCGAGGACGCCGAGTGGATCGCGATCCTCGCTCGCAACACCGGAGAGCGCATCAGCGCGCTCCGCGCCTTCGCCAACTCCCAGCAGCAGGCCTCGACCGACTCGCTCACCGGCCTCGCGAATCGCCGCACGCTGGAGCGAGCCATCGACTCGCGCGTGCCGGCCGGGGCGTACGCAGTCGTGTTCGCCGACATCGACCACTTCAAGGACTTGAACGACACGTTCGGGCACGAGACCGGCGACGATTGCCTCCGTGCGTTTGCCCGCGTGCTGGGCCGCGCCACCCGGCCCGGGGATCTCTGCGCTCGATACGGAGGTGAGGAGTTCGTCGTGCTCTTGCCCGACGCGCGAAGCGGTGATGCCGAAGGCGTCGCCGAGCGGATCCAGGTGTTCTTGGCCGAGGAGCTCCGGGACACGCGCCTCGCGCCGTTCACGGTCAGCGTCGGCATCGCGACGACCGACCACGCGTCGAGCATCGAGGAGATCATCCGCGCCGCCGACCACGCCATGTTCGAGGCGAAGGCAGCCGGCCGGAACCGGATCGTCACCGAAGCGGTCTGACGCGCGCTCGGGATCCCCCCGCTTGCGGGTCTTTGGTCCTTTCGGTTGGGGGCGTGGGCCTCTCCCCGTGACGGGGGCGTTTTCGTACGTTCGCGGTCAGACCCGTATCGCGGGTGTCTTGCTCGAGGAGGGGTGATGGGACCGACCACAAGAGGCGGGGCGCCGGCGGAGACCGGAGCGCCGGGGTCGACGAAGGGCAAGGAGTTCAAGAACCGGATCGGCCTGGCGACCGCGAGCGCGTTCGTGATCGGTTCGATCATCGGCACCGGCGTGTTCGCGCTGCCGTCGGCCCTGGCGCCGTACGGCCCGTCGAGCCTGCTGGCCATCGGTCTCGTATCCATCGGTGCGCTGGCGCTGGCGCAGGTGTTCGGCTGGCTGAACCGACGAGTTCCCGGTTCGGGCGGGCCCTACCTGTACGCGCGTGACGCCTTCGGCGACTTCGGCGGGTTCATCACGTCGTGGTCGTACTGGCTCACCGCCTGGATCGGCAACGCGGCCATCGTCGTCGCGTGGGTCGGCTACGTCGAGGTGTTCGTCAACAAGGGTGGCAACAAGTGGGGCGCGGTCGCGATCGCGCTCGTCGGCTTGTGGATCCCGGCGCTGATCAACATCTCCGGCATCCGCAACCTCGCCGGCTTCCAGAACATCACCACGCTCTTGAAGTTCGTGCCGTTGGTGTTCATGGGCACGATCGGGCTGTTCTTCATCCACACGCACAACTTCGGTGCGTTCAACCCGAGCGGCCTGTCCCTCGGAGGCTCGATCTCCGCGGCGGCGGCAATCGCTCTGTTCCTCTTCCTCGGACTCGAGGTCGCTTCCGTGGTTGCCGGGCGGGTCCGCAACCCGCAACGCAACGTGACGCGGGCGACGATGATCGGGACGATGGCGTGTGCGGCCGTCTACATCCTGGCCACGGTCACCGTGTTCGGCACCGTGAGCCACCACGCACTGTTGAGCTCGACTGCACCGTTCTCCGACGCCGTCAACGCGATGTTCGGTGGCGTGTGGGCCGGGAAGGCGATGGCGATCGTCGCCATCATCTCCGGCATCGGCTGCCTGAACGGATGGACACTGATCTGCGCCGAGATGCCGATGGCGGCGGCGCGCGACCGGCTGTTCCCCCGGCAGTTCGCGCAGCTGAGCCACCGGGAGATCCCGGTGTTCGGGATCGTCGCGTCGACTGGTGCGGCGTCCCTGCTCATGATCTTCAGCTACTGGCACTTCCAGAAGGTGTTCACCGACGTGGTGCTGTTGAGCGTGCTCACGGCGGTGATCCCGTACCTCTACTCGGCCGCCGCGCACCTCTACTGGTTGCTCGTGAGGGGCCGGGCAGTGAGTTGGCCGCACCTCGTACGTGACAGCATCGTGAGCGCCGTTGCTCTGCTGTTCACGTTCTGGGCGCTGGCCGGCACCGGCTACCAGGCCGTGTACTTCGGGGTCTTCGCATTCTTCCTCGGAGTTCCGGTGTACATCTGGATGAAGGCGCAACGCGGTGAGTACGGCGAGTCGCCGGTCATCCCGATCGACTACCCGGCCGACAGCCCGTACGCCG
>CAZLEC010000247.1:0-6581 GCA_964558245.1 uncultured Burkholderiales bacterium
GACAGCGAGGATTACGCCGACGCGATGCGCGCGTATCACGAGGCAGCGACGGCCGTCGTCACGCGCTTCGGTGGTTTCGTCGCGCAGCTGCTCGGCGACGGGATGCTCGTCTTGTTCGGCTACCCCGAGGCTCAAGAGGATTCCGCCGAGCAGGCGGTGCGCGCCGCGCTCGAGGTCGTGCACGCCGTCGACGCCTTGCAGCGAGGGTTGTCCGTGCGTGTGGGATTGCACAGTGGGCCGTGCGTGGTGCGCACAGTTGGCGCCGGCGGCCGTCAGGACACGCTGGCGTTGGGCGAGACCACGAACATCGCGGCCCGCATCCAGTCCGCGGCCGACCCGCACACTGTGTTGATCAGTGCCGCGACGGAGCGACTGGTCGCAGGTTGGTTCGTCAACGAGGAGGTGGCCGGCGCGCACGAGTTCAAGGGCGTAGCCGAACCGATGGTGTTGCATCGGGTGATCGGTCCGAGTTCGGTGCGCAGCCCGCTCGAGGCTCGCAGCGCGCGAGGTCTGGCCCCGTTGGTCGGGCGTGATGCCGAGTGCGCGTTCCTGCTCGAACGGTGGAGGCTCGCCGCCGCCGGTGATGCGCAAGTGGTGCACATCTCGGGTGAGCCCGGTATCGGCAAGTCGCGTCTGATGCGCGAGCTGCGGGAACGGCTCGCGACCGTGCCGCACCGCTGGCTCGATGGTGCGTGCTCGCCGTACTCGAGCAACACGGCGTTCTTCCCGATGATCAGGCTGACCGAGGAAGCACTCGGTTTCGCCACCGCCGACTCCGATTCCGGCAAACTCGATCGGATCGAGGCCGGTCTGAACGCGGTCGGCTTCGAAGATGCGGACCGGCTGGCCTTGATGTCTGCGTTCCTGTCGGTGCCACACGCATTCTCGTCGGGCTTCGATGAGCTCAGCCCGGAAGCGCGACGGCGCCGCACGATCGAAGTGCTCGTCGAATGGCTCGTTACGTTGAGTGATCAGGATCCGATCGTGGCGTTCGTCGAGGATCTGCACTGGTGCGACGCGTCGAGTCTCGAGCTGATCGGCCAGGTCGTCGAACGGGCGTCGGGCCGTCTCCTCCTGGTGACGACCTCGCGTCCGGAGTTCAGTCCCGCGTGGCTCGAGGCCGAGCACGTACGCGGCCTGAACCTGGAGCGCATGTCGGACGCGCAGGCGATGGAGATCGTGCGCGCGATGCTGGCGAAATCCGATGTCGACGACGATGTGGCGCAGCGGATTGTCGAGCGCGCCGAGGGCATTCCGCTGTTCGTCGAGGAGATCAGCCAGGTCGTACTCGAGGCGAGCGACACTTCGAGCGCGCCGACGCTCGGGGAGATCCCCGCGACCTTGCAGAGTCCTCTCCTCGCGCGCCTCGACCGGCTGGGGTCGGCCAAGGAGGTCGTCCAGGTGGCTTCCGTGTTGGGCCGGGACTTCTCCGGCGAGCTCTTGCGCATCGTGATCGGGAGTGAGCGCCCCGGCCTGATCGACGACAAGGATCTCGATCGAGCGCTCAGCGAGCTGACGATCGCCGGCCTGCTCACAACGCGGTCCGACGCGCCCGCGACCTTCAGCTTCAAGCACTCGTTGCTCCAGGACGCCGCCTACCAGTCGTTGCTCAAGCGGACCCGCCGCGAGCTGCACGGGAGGGTTTTCCGGGTGCTCGGTGAGCACTTTCCGGAGCGCGTCGAGGCGCAGCCGGAGCTCGCGGCGCGACACGCCGAGGCCGCGGGTATGACCGACGAGGCCGTGGAGTTCTACCGGCGCGCGGCGGTGCAGGCCGAGGATCGCTCCGCCCACGAAGAGGCGCTGCTCCACCTGCAGCGTGCGCTCGACGTCGTGCTGGCGGAAGCTCCCGGCATCGAGCGTGATCGGCGTGAGACGGCAGTGATGGAGGATCGGGTCAGTGTGCTGTTTCGGGCGAGGGGATGGGCGGCGGCGGAGTCGGTTGCCGCGCTCGAACGAGTGCGCGACCTGTCGCTGGCGACCGGCGATCGTCGGAGCTACGGATCGGTGTTGGTCGGGCTCGGCGTGAGTCACTACTTGGCCGGCCGCTTGGAGCAGGCGCTCGAACTCGTCGACGAGGCGATCGCGGTGGCCGAGGAGATCGGCGCGGTCGCGAACGTCATCACGTGTCTGACAGTGCGAGGCACCGTTGCGTACTTTCAGGGTCGGTTCCACGACTCGCTCGAATGGTCGGTGCAGGCGGCCGAGTTGTACGACCCCGTGCGCCACCATCACGACGTGGTGGCGCTCGCCGGCGACGACTCCGGGGTCACGGCCACGGGCACGGCCGGTTGGGCGTGGTTCCAACTCGGCGGTCTCGACAGCGGGATTGCGCGCACCAACGAAGCCGCCGACCTGGCAAAGAAACTCGGCCACTCCTTCACCCTCGCCCAGGCCCGCGTGTGGGAGCTCGCGCTGCTCGTCGAATTGGAGGACGAGGGGCTGGAAGGACCCATTGCCGAGCTCCTGCGCTACTGCGAGACGCAGGGCTTCCCGGCGTTTCAGGGCGCGGCGCAGACGATGCTCGGGAAGGCGGCGGGCGATCCGGCAATCGTGTTCGAGGGGATCATGCTCGCGGCTGCTACCAATACCACGCTGATGGCTCCGGCGGTCTTGTGCTATCTCGCGGACGCGCAACGAAGACGGGGGCAGTACGTGGATGCGGTCGCCTCGGCCGACGCCGGCCTGGAGATCGCGGCGGCCACCGGGCAGCACTGGATGGATGGCCCCCTCCATCGTTTGCGAGGCGAGTCCTTCCTCGCGGACGACGCGCAACCGATCGCGGCGCGCCGCGACGCCGCGGAAGCATGCTTCCGCACCGCGATCGACATCGCGCGCGCGCAAGAAGCGCGGCCCTACGAGCTCCGCGCAGCTCTCAGACTCGCGCGCCTGTTGGCCGTGACGGGTCGCGCCGAGGAAGGTCGCGCTCTGGTCGCGCCCCTCTACGCGTGGTTCACCGAAGGACTCGACGCGCCCGACCTGCGCGACGCGCGCGCGTTTCTCGCCGACCCTCTCGCTCCCTGAAGCCCCGGAGAACGCTGTCGGTGATCAACAAGGAATTCGGGTCCGGCGTGGTCGTCGCCGCCCGGAACCGGCAACTGCGGCTGAGCAACAGCAGCTCCACCTTCATCCGCACAACTCACGACTGCTCCGAGCGGGACGCGGATCCGCGGATCAGAGGTGGCCCGCGCAGGTGTTGCCGTGCTTGTCGCTGTTGGTCGCGTCCGGGCAGGTCGTGTGGCTCCACGTCACGCCGCCCGTGTTCTTGAACGTCGATCCCGTCACTATGGCGCCGGCGAGGTCCGCGTTCGTGAGGTCGGCGTTGGTGAGGACGACCGAGTGCATCTTCGCGTCCGTGAGCGCGGCGCCGATGAGCGCGGCGCCGCTCAGATCGGCGCTGTTCAGATTGGCCGCGTGCAGGTTGACATTCGCGAGGTTCGCGTTCGTGAGCTTTGCGTTCGTGAGGTTCATGTTCGCGAGGTTCGCGCCGGCAAGGTTCGCGCCGGAGAGGTTCGAGCCGAGGCCGACGAAGTAGCCGTTGACGAGTTGCCAGGCCAAGGGCATCGAAGCCGGCACACCGGAAACGCCGCCCGAGATCGCGCCGGTGAGGTTCGCGCCGTCGAGCGCCGTGCCTTGCAGCACGGCGTCGTGCAGGTTGGCGCCCAGGAGGCCGGCACCCCTGAGGCTGGCATTCGTCAAGTTCGCGCCGGCGAGGTTCGCGCCGTTCAGGTTCGCGGTCTCGAGATCGGCGTAGGGCCCGACGAGATATCCCTGCACGAGGCGCCACCCGGACGGAAGTGCGGCGGGCACGCCGGTGATGCCGCCCGATGTCACACCCGACAAGTTCGCGCCGGCGAGGTTCGCGCCGTTCAGGTTCGCGTTCTCGAGATTGGCGTTGGGCCCGACGAGATTTCCTTGCACGAGCAGCCACCCGGACGGAAGCGCGGCGGGAACGCCGATGATTCCGCCCGACGTCACGCCGAACAGCTCCGCGCCGGTGAGGTTCGTGTCGGTCAAGTTCGTGCCGGTGAGGATGGCGCGGGTCAGATCGGCGCCGGTCAAATCGGATGCTTGCAGGTCGGCATTCGTGAGGTTCGATTGATAGAAGGAAGCGTTCGCGAGGTTGAGGTTCGCGAGGTTCAAGTTCGCGAGGTTCCCGCTGAGTGAGGCGCCGGGGCCGACGAGGAAGCCGCCGATGAGGTGCCAATTCACGGGCAGCGAGGCCGGCACCCCGGAGACGCCGCCCGAGCCCACGTCGACGAGGTTCGCGCCCGCGAGCTTCGTGCCTTGCAGCACGGCGCCGTGCAGGCTGTCGGAGCCGAGGTCGGCGCCGGTGAGGTCGGCATTCGTCAAGTTCGCGCGGTAGAGGGTCGTACCGCCGAGGATTGCGCCGGCGAGGTCGGCATTGGTGAGGTTCGCGCGGGCGAGGCTGCAAGCCGCGAGGTCGGCACCGGCCAGGTGTGCGCCGGTCAGGTTCGCTTCGGGCCCGATGAGATACCCGCCTACTTGCCGGTAGAGGTTCGGCCACGACGCCCACACGCCGACGACGCCGCCGGAGGTGACGTTTTGGACCACGGCGCCCTCCAGCTGCGCGCCTCCGAGGTTCGCGTTCTGGAGGTTCGCGTTGGTGAGGTTCGCGTTGCGGAGGTTCGCATTGTGGAGGTTCGCATTGCCGAGGTCAGCGCTTTGGAGGTTCGCGAGCTGCAGCGACGCGCTCGAGAGTGACGCGTTGTGCAGGTTGGCGTGGTAGAGGTTTGCCGCCGGGCCGACGAGGTAGCCCTTGACCAACTTCCACGCGGGCGGCAATGCCGCGGGCTTTCCGAGCACGCCGCCGGAGACGACGCCCCCGAGCTTTGTCGCGACGAAGCTCGCGCCGCTCAGGTTCGCCTGGTTGAGGTCGCCATGGGTGAGATCCGCGGAGTCGAACACCGCGTTGGTCAACGTGGCCCGGCTGAGGTTCGCGCGGGCGAGCACCGCACTCTTCAGCTGCGCGCCCTTCAAGTTTGCACCGGTCAGGTTCGCACCCGTGAGGTTCGCGCCGGTGAGGTTCGAACCCGTGAGGATCGCGCTCGTGAAGTTCGCGGCGCGCAGGTTCTTGCCCGCGAGATTCTTGTTCGCGAAGTTGCAGTGCGAGAGGTTGGCGCCCGGACCGGGCACGCACTTCGTCGCAGCCCGCGCGGGCGAGACCCCGCCGGCCATCGACGCGACGCCCAACAGCGCCGCCGTCGTGACCACCACCCATCGCCTCCCCATGGCGGAACCACGACGCCGAGCAACCCAACCGCGCCGGCTCTGTTCCAGTTGCCGACGACGTGCGCGTTGCCTCATGGTTACTCCCGGTCTCGTATGCAGTTAGTCAACGCGAATCCCGGGGAGTCGGGGAGGGGCACTCATCCCATCCACGGGAGTCGAAAGTCCCGCAGCGCCGGTCAGCCCGCGCGCACCGCGACGAGACCGTGCGCGGCGCGGCATTTGTGCCATTCGGGACCGGGATGCCGGGCGCTCCGGCCCGTGAAGTGCGGAAGCGAGCCTCGTATGCGAGTTCCTCTCGAGGCTCGCTTCGCTCAACTGAGCGATGTGTTTCCGGCCCGCTTGATTCGGTGAGCGGCCAGCGCCCGGAAGACGCGCCGATGTACCCGCTGCAGTGCCTTCCAGTACAGGAATCCGGGGATTCCCTTCGCGCGGAGAGCGCCGACCTGGGTCAGCTTGTGCTCACCGATTTGATAGCCGAGCCAGCCTTCTCCTGGGAACCAGTAAAGGCTGCGTAACACGAGACTCCCGGGATCTCGTCGCGTGATGCACCACCAGTCGACGGTTTCGCCCGGTGCCATGCTTTGCGCGCGGTCGAGGCCCCATGTTTCGCCGAAGAGGCGACCGAGCAGGGCGCGGGTACGCCAGGCGAGGGGGACGCCGTACCAGCTATAGCTCCCGCCGATTCGGTCGAGATCAGCGTCGAGACTCGCCGCCATTCCGTCAGGGACTGACTCGTCGACGCGAACGGTGTACACGCCGTCGAGCAGGCCGCTCTCGCGGCTGAGCAGCTCTTGGTCGAGCGCACGACATTGATCGAGCAGAGTGACTGCCAGTGCATCCGCGAGCCCCATTGGTTCGATGCCGAACGCCGCGTCGGTACGCGCGCGGTCGCGAACGATGACCTCGGTTACGAGACTCTCGACGAGGGCGTGGCTCACGCGCCGATCGACGGGCGTGACGAGATCCAACCAGTACGAGGACAAGCGGGGGGTCAGGTACGGCACGTCGATGATGCGTCGGCGGCGAAGGCCACGCACGGACGCATAGGCCGCGATCATGTCGCGATACGTCGTGACGTCGGCGCCGCCGATCTCGTAGACACAAGGCTCGACACCGGTTGCGCCGACGAGGTAGCGGATCAAATCGGCCAGCGCGATTGGTTGGAGCGCGGTGCGAACCCAGCGCGGACAAACCATGAAGGGCAGGCGCTCGGTGAGGTAGCGAAGCATTTCGAACGAGACGCTTCCCGCCCCGAGCACGACCGCCGCACGCAACTCGACGACCGCCACGTGGTTACACGCAAGAGCCGTTCCGACCTCTTGGCGGCTCAC
>CAZLEC010000248.1:0-6576 GCA_964558245.1 uncultured Burkholderiales bacterium
GTGGTAGGCGAGCGAGGCGAGGATCTCGTCGCCTCCGGCCGAGCCGATGATGAGCTCGTGCGGAGGCGGCGTGACGAGCACCTTGAAGGGAATCGAGCGCGGGTCCTTCGCGTAGTCCGCGGCGACGGTCTTCGGGTCTCCGTTGAACCGGCGGATCCCCGATCCGAACGTGCCGTCGTGCACGAGCAAGTAGTTGTTCGCGTTCGGGCCGAATTGCACGACGTCGACACGGAACACCGGGCCCCACGCGGTGTAGAGCGTCTTCGGGGTGTGCAGCTTGCCGTCTTCGGTGTGGATGTCGGGCAGGAGGCCGTTGGCCGCGACGGTGACGATCAGCACCGCGCTGGTGACGGTCGCCAGCGCGAAGAGCGCCGACCGGGGCCGGCACGACGCCAGGCCCACGACCGCGAACACGAGCGCCGCGAGCATCACGACACGGGGCGGGCCGATCCGCGTGATCAGCGGGATCGCGAGCAGGCAACCGAGCCCGGCGCCGACGAGGTCGGCGAAGTAGATCCGGCCCACGCCGTTGCGGGCCCGCCCGAGCAGCACCGACACGATCACGCCGAACGCGATGAACGTCGCGAAGATCACGAAGCAGATGAGGCCGAGACGGAGCAGGTTCGTGACCGAAGCCCGGGTCCCGTAGTCCCAGATCACGATCGTGTTCACGTGCAGCACCGCGACCACGAAGTAGCCGAGGGCGATGCTGATCGCGCCCCAGATCGATGCGACCGCGATGATGCGGTCGGTGCTCCATCGGCGAACGGGCGCGCACACCGCGACGAACACACTGCCGGAGCCGATGCCGAGCAGCGCAAGGCCGATGACGAGGTAGGTGTAGTAGTACCAGAGCTTGAAGGAGATGATGCGGGTGTAGCCCACCTCCAGAAGAAGACCGGCCAGGCTGATGAGGAGGATTGTGAGCGCGCGCGGCAACCGAGTCTTGGCGTCGGTGGCAGCGCTCATCGTCAGACTCCTCTCGAGAACCGGCGGATCGTAGCCCGACCGATGCGCAGATGACCGTGACGCACGAACGAACGAACGTGAGCAAGCCCGCCTACGTCGGCGGGCTCGACGGGTTGCGTGCGATCGCGGTCGTCGCGGTCGTCATCTATCACTTCGCGCCGTCGGCGCTGCCTGCCGGCTTTCTCGGCGTCGACGTCTTCTTCGTGGTCTCGGGCTTCCTCATCGCCCGGCTGGTCGTCCACGAAATCGCCGGTACCGGCGGGGTCCGGCTCGGACAGTTCTGGGCGCGCCGCGCGCGACGGCTCCTTCCCGCACTCGGGACGATGACTGTGGTGGTGCTGTGCGCGGTCGCGATCAACTCGTCGAGCGCCGAGAAGCACGACATCCGCGCCCAGGCGCTGGGCACGCTCTTCTACTGCGCCAACTGGGTGATCATCTACGCGAAGGGCAGCTACTTCACGAGCGTGGGCCGGCCCTCACCGTTCCTGCACATGTGGACGTTGGCGGTGGAGGAGCAGTTCTACGTCGTGCTCCCGCTCGTGTGCTTCGCCGCTCGCCGCTCCATCGCGCGTCATCCACTGCGCGCGGCGACGGTCGCGCTGCTGGCGGCGGTCGCATCGTCGGTGTGGATGGCGACGCTCGTCTCGCCCACGGGTGACCCGTCGCGCGCGTATCTCGGGAGCGACTCGCACGCGATGGGCCTCCTCGTCGGTGTGGCGTTGGGTGTCGTGGCCGGCGCGGGCGGGCCGTGGGAGGCGATGGCCGCGCGGCTCCGGGCGAGCGCGGCCGCGACGCGGGCCGCGGCGTTCGCCGGTCTCGCGTCACTCCTCGCAATTGTCGTGGTGATGCGCGTCGCCGACGATCACACCTACGCGCTCTACCGCGGCGGCTTCCTCGCGTTCGAGGTCCTGTGCGGCATCGTCGTGACGGTGGTCGCGATGTTGCCCGCGGCGCAGCTCGCGCAGATGCTCCGCGCGCCCTGGCTGGTCGCGATCGGCTTGCGTTCGTATTCGCTGTACCTGTGGCACTGGCCGGTGCGGGTGTTCGTCTCGCCCAGCTCCGGGTTGAGTGGCGCGGGGCTGTTCGTCGTGCGCCTTCTCGTGTCGGTCGTGCTCGCGGAGTTCTCGTACCGCGTCGTCGAGCGCCCGTTCCGGGTCGGGGCCGTCGCGAAGCGGTCGGGCAGCCGCGGCGCGATCGCGTACTTCGCCGCGCTCGTCGTCGTTGCCGCGGTGCTCGTCGCCACGGTTGCCGCGCCGGTCGCGCTCGGTCCGAGCAGCCTCGCCCAAGCCTCGACGCAGAACAGCGCGCCACCCGGCGCGTTGCGGGTCGACCTCTTCGGCGATTCCACCGGGCTCGTGTTCGGCCTGAGCGGCGCGACGCATTCGCGCGAGCTCGATCTCACGGTCGGCGGCGACGCCCGGCTCGGCTGCGGCGTGGTGCAGGACGACCATTTCAGCGACGGTCGTGTGGTCCCGAGGCCGAAAGAGTGCGACGGGTGGCAGGCCCGTTGGCGAGCGAGGCTGCGGCGCGATCCCCACGCCGTCCTCGCGGTCATGACCGGAGCCTGGGACATCCTCGATCAGCGCACCCCCGCCGGCATCGTGCGCTTCGGCACGCAGGCGTGGACCGATCTCGTGACCGGATCGCTCCGCGACGCGTTGCAGCTCCTCACGTCAACCGGTCGCACCGTGCACCTGTTCGAGGTGCCGTGCTACGGCGCCGGCGACTCCAACGATCCCTTGCCCGAGCGCAGCGATCCCCAGCGCATCGCGGCGCTCAACGCCATCTTCGAGCACGCCGCGCAGGCGATCCCGCACGTGGAGATGGTCGACTGGCGGTCGCTCGTGTGCCCGGGCGGGCATCGCGCCGAGACACTCGACGGCGTTCGCCTCTGGCAGCCCGACAACGTGCACTTGAGCGCGGCGGGTGGCGTGCTGGTGTGGAAGTGGTGGCTGCCCCAGATCCGCCCGGCGCGGTGACTGTCACGGAGGCGGCCGCCCGGCCGGAAGCGAGCCGGCGGTGGCGGCCGACGGGGGCGGCGCTCGCGGAGTGCGCCGTGTACGCAGCCGCGATCGCGCTCGTGCTCGGGGTCGCGGTGCTGCACCCGGCCACCGAGATCGCGGGCCACAGCGACGATGCCCGCTACTACACGTGGCTCGGCTGGCGCATCGGGCGGCTCATCGCGAACGGCCACCTCTTGCCGGGGCGGATCCCCGATGTGATCGCGCCGTTCGGTCTCGATCTGCGGCTCCTCGACGGCTACCTCCCGTCGTACGTGTCCGGCCTCTTCAACGTCGTGTTCGGACCCGTGCTCTCGTACAACTTGACGTTCGCCACCGGCGCGGTGCTCAACATCGTGTGCGCGCGTGCGCTGGCCCGCAGGCTCAGCCCGCACCGCATCGTGCACGTGGTCACGGCAGTCGCGTTCCTGACTGCACCGCCGATCGCGCTGAACGTCCAGGTCGGTCTCCTGCCGCTCTTCTGGGCGTTCTCGCTCCCGTTGCTGTTGGCCGATGCGATCGACGTGGTGAACGGCGACCGCGAGGTGCGCCTCTTCCGGCTCGCGTGCCTGCTCGTCGTCGCGTACCTGTGCAGTGTCTACTTCCTCGTGTTCGGCGGGTTGGCGTACGCGGTGATCGTCGGCGTCGCCGCGGTGCGCAAACGAAGTTGGCGCATCCCGATCGCGGTCGCGGCCGCGGCCGTGATCACGCTCGTCGTGTTGACGCCGTTCGTCGTGTCGCGCGTGCGATTCGATCGAGCGGAGAGCAAACGCGGCGCCGGCACCGAGTTGCTGAGCGACAGCGAGCTCTTCTCGGCGGATGCCTTGTCGATCGTGGCGCAGCCGGCTCGCTCCACGATCTTGCTCCCTCGGCCCGCAGCCGTCGACCGGAGCTTGCTGCGCCTCGTCGACCCGACGCACACGCTCGAGTGGACGATCTTCCCGGGTCTGCTCCTCCTCGTCGGGTTCGGTCTGTTCGCCGCGAGGCGGGGTCGGGCGCGCCTGCCGCTCGCGCTGGTCGCGGCGATCATGTGGGTGCTCGCCTTCGGGCCCTCGCTCAGGTACGGCGGCCGCTTCGTGTGGCAGCACGGTGGGAAACCGGTCGTGTGGCTCCCGTACCGCGCCTTGCTGGCGCTCCCGACTCTCGGTGCGTTGCGCGCGCCGTACCGGACCGGCTTCGTGCTCGCGGCCGGGCTCGCCGCCGCGACGGCGATCGCGCTCGATCGCCTCGTTTCGTCCCGGCCGCGACACGTGGTGGTGGTCGCGGGCGTGTCGGCGGTCCTGCTCGCCACGAATCTGCTGTTGCCGCTCCCGACCGACTCTCTCGGTACGAGCGCGGCGAGCGAGCGGGCGTTGCACGCGATCGGCCGGGTCGCGCGCCCCGGCGACACCGTGTTGCGGCTACCGGCCGACTGCGACCCGACCTTCGAGACCTACCAGGTGTTCCACCACACGCCGATCGTCGGATGCGCCGGTTCCTTCGCGGCGGATCCGTGGTCGAAGCTCGTCGCGTTCGCGCGTTCGGACGCAGTCGCCAAGTTGCGCTGCGACCGCTCGACCTACGGCCGGATCGCGACCACCGCGCGGTCACTGCCACCGTTCGCGGCGGCCGACGTGGCGCAGCTCCGGCAGCGATTCGGAGTTCGCTTCGTGATCGTCGACCGCGAGCAGGTCGCCGAGGCGAATTGCTCCGCCGTCGCCGGCGCGTTGTCGTTCCTGGACCGTTACCGGTCACTCGGCGGTGACGGCCGGCTCGAGGTGCTCGACCTGTCACAGCCGCGCGCCGGGCGGCATCCCTAGAATGCCGCGATGACCACGGAAACCGGCCGCGCGGCCGCGCCCGTGTCAGTTGCGTACGTGCCCCAGCTCGACGGTTTGCGCGGGCTCGCGGTCGTGCTCGTGGTCATCTACCACGCCGGGTACCTCACCGCCGGGTGGGGCCCGAGGCCGTTCCCCGGTGGCTTCATCGGCGTCGACCTGTTCTTCGCGTTGAGCGGCTTCCTCATCACCACCGGTCTCGTCGGTCAGCTCGAACGCCGCGGTCGCATCGACTTCGGGTTGTTCGCGACGCGTCGCGTCCGGCGCCTGGTGCCGGCGTTGGTGTTCGCCGTCGTCGGCGTCACCGTGTTGCTCCCGATCGTCGGGAACAAGTTCGACTTCGACGCGGTGCGCAACAGCGTGATCGGCAGCCTCCTGTTCGTCAGCAACTGGCAGCAGGCCGCGGGTTGGCACTACCAGTTCGAGCTGACGCACACGTGGTCACTCGCGGTCGAGGCGCAGTTCTACCTGGTGTGGCCGCTCGTGCTCGGGGCGGCCTCGGCGCTGCGGGTGCCCCGCCGGGTGTTCGCCGCGATCGTGTTGCTCGCGGCGATCGCGGTCGGCGTGCATCGCTGGCGCATGTGGACCGACAAGGCGCACTTCCTTCCGCTCTACATCCGAACCGATACGCGTGCCGACGTGATCCTGCTCGGCTGCCTCGGCGCGCTGGCCGTGGCGTGGGGTTGGCTCGGACCGGCCGCGGGCCGGCGGCTGCGCGTGCCGGTGCTCCTCGCCCTGGGCTTGATCCTGTTCGCCTGCCTCGAATTCGAGACCGGCGACTCCCGCCTCTACCACGGCTGGTTCTCCATCATCGCGGTGAGCTGTGCGACGCTCGTGGTCGCCGCGGTGCTCGATCCCGAGTGGGTGGTGCACCGGTTCTGGCGACAG
Source organism: uncultured Burkholderiales bacterium (assembly GCA_964558245.1). Taxonomy (GTDB): domain Bacteria; phylum Actinomycetota; class Acidimicrobiia; order IMCC26256; family PALSA-610; genus JBBQER01. Next base: position 5,675 of record CAZLEC010000248.1, read on the forward strand.
CCCGCGTTGATCATGCTCGGCAAGCGGTCATACAGCTTGTACCTGTGGCACGTCCCGATCTTCCTGTTCGTCGCGGAGCACATGGGCGATCGCCCGGTGTGGATGCGACTCGTCGTCGGGATCATCCCGGCGGCCGCGTTGACCGAGGTGTCCTACCGCTTCGTCGAACGCCGCTTCCGCTACAAGCCGGTCAAGGCGTAGACGCGTCATCGCAGTTCATGGCACTTGCGGTAGAGCTCGTAGAGGTTCAGGTAGGTGCCGACGTGACAGAAGTCGCGGGCGAGCACCTGCACCGGCTTGTCGGAGCCGAACTTGCGCGAGTCGTTGGGCTCGCTCCAGTCGTCCCAGATCTTCGAGAGGATCACGATGTCGGCCGAGGCGAGCTGGCGGTCGAGGCCCGAGGTCGCGGTGTTCGCGACGCCCGGGTCCATCTCGATGTAGTAGGTCGCGGGCGTGAGGTCGGGAAGCAGGTAGTAGAGGTACGCGTCGCTGTAGGGCGTCTTGCGCAGGTCGCCGGGCCCGACGAAGAGCCGCTCGCCGGGCCGGCTGATCCGCGCGGCCGCGTCGACGACGAGCTGCGCCGCGGTGGCACGGTCCTGCTTGCCGTAATAGAAGGTGCGGCCGTCGTGCTCGATCTTGTACGAGTGGCGATGCACGCCGAACGACTGGAGCGTGTAGTCGGCGTAGCGCGTCGCGGTGAACGCCGGGAGTACGAGGATCACCAGCGCGAGCACGGCCGCGCCGGCGCCGACGGCGAGCCGTCTCGGTGAGATCCGCGGGGCGGCGCGGCAACCCAGCTCCAACAGCGCGGCCGGCAGCAGCCCGAAGGGCACCGCGCTCACCCAGGCGAAGTGCGCGGAGTCGACGCGTTGCAGGGCCTGGGGCATGCACCCGAGGCTGAA
>CAZLEC010000249.1:0-6537 GCA_964558245.1 uncultured Burkholderiales bacterium
GATAGCAGCAGCTCGTCGCGACCAGACGCTCATCGGCGTCTTGTACTTCGACCTCGACCACTTCAAGAACGTCAACGACTCGCTCGGGCACGGAGCTGGCGACGAGTTGCTCATCGAAGTAGCGGCTCGTGTCCGATCCGTGATGCGAAATCAAGACCTTCTTGCGCGCCTCGGCGGTGACGAGTTCACGATGCTCCTTGACCGCCTGAGCGACAGCGCGGAGGCCGTCTTGATCGCCGGGCGGGTGCTCGCCTCCTTCGCGGAACCGTTCGAGTTCGCAGGCCGTCGCCACCGCGTCTCGGCGAGCATCGGGATCGCGACGAACATCGATGCGGCCGACAGCGCCGAGGCGCTCCTTTCAAACGCGGACGCCGCGCTGTATCGAGCCAAGCAGGCAGGGCGCAACCGCGTCGAGACTTATGACGTCGACTTGGGCTCGGCGATTCAGCGCCGCCTTCACGACGAACAAGATCTGCGCCAAGCGCTCGCCGACGAGCAGATCACGGCCTGGTTCCAACCGGAAGTAGATCTCGAAAATGGGCGCATCCTCGGTGCTGAAGCCCTCGCGCGTTGGATCCATCCAACCCGAGGCGTCATCGACGCGAGGCACTTCATGCCACTTGCCGAGGATGTTGGGCTCGTGTTCGCGATCGATGACCGAGTCATCACGAGCGCCGTCGAGCTACGCGCGGACCTCATGGGCTCGGGTATCGACGACACGTTCCGCATATGGTGCAACGTCTCCGCCGGTCAGCTCGCACGCGGCAAACCGACAGAGCGCCTTACCGGCCTCCTAGAGCGCACTGGTTGCGACCCGGCCTCGATAGGCATCGAGATCACCGAGACCGCAATCCTTGCCGACCTCGCCGGGGCAGCCCAGGAACTCGCGGTCGCGCGACGCCTTGGAATCAAGATCGCGCTTGATGACTTCGGCACCGGGCACTCCTCACTCACGCTTCTCCACTCGCTGCCCATCGACCGCGTAAAGATCGACCGCTCGTTCGTGCGCGAACTCTCGAGCGGCGGTGCTGCCGCCGCCATCGTTCGTAGCGTCCTCACACTCAGCCATGAGCTGGGACTCGACGTCGTCGCCGAAGGCGTCGAGACAACCGACCAGGTTGAGCTACTCCGCGAACTCGGTTGCCGTTACGCACAGGGCTATCTCTTCGCCCACGCAATACCGAGCGATGAGCTGACCCGACGCCTGCGCGCCCAACAACAACTCGCCAGCGCCCGCACCGATCGTTGAAACGACGCGTCTTCGACCGCGGCGACCGGCAACCAACCACCAACTCCCGCTCCTGTTCGTCTCAATCTGAGCCATCTCGCACACGCCACGAACACGGCTGCCCAAGCACTCGGCGTGTCCAAGAGCGCCCGCCGCAGCACCCCATTGGGGTATCCCCGATCTGGGACGCGGTTTCGTTATCGGCTCTTGGTGCTGACGATCGCGACATTGCGTGCGCGGAGCGTCACACGATCGACGAATTTGCCGCGTGTCGGAGACCGCGCGCAAACGTCGTCTAGTGGTGCGCGCGCGTCGAGTCGCGCGATCTCGTGGTGCCATTTTGGTGCCGAGACGTGCTGACACGGGGTGTACGCGAGCCCACTGCGCGACACCACGCGTTGCAGCACCGCAGGTCAGAACATATGCAACGATCGCGTTGGTACGCCTTGAACGCGCTTGAGAAAACAGCCAGTTCTACGCCGAGCCCTACGAGGTCGGCGCCGGCTGAGGCAGAGCCACAGCTACGGCACTGGCGACCGTTGATGTTCATGTCCGGAGCGGTCGGGTGAGTGGGCGTTTGCCGGTCTTGGGGTTGCGGGGGCCGAGGGTCCAGCCTGCGGTCTTGCGGCGGTGGTCGCCGGAGCAGAACCATCCCATGTTCCAGTAGGCGGTGGGTCCGCCTTTGGCGTAGTCGTGGTCGTGATCGCGTTCGAGGTAGCCGCGCTGGTAGCAGCCTTCGATGTCGCACTCGCGGCCGCTGACGATGAGTGCGGTCTGGATCTCGGCGGGCACGTGCCGGCCGAGGTGCGCCACGGTCATGATGTCTTTGCCGCGTTTGATGATCGCGGTGAGGAATGCGGTGCCGAGCAGCTCGCGGACCCAGTTGACGTCGACGGGCCCGACGCCAGGGATCTCGCAGACTTCGCCGTCGGCCGCGCCGCCGCGCACGAGGGCGCCGTGGTCGATGACGATGTGCACGGTCGCGTTCGGGTCGTGCTTGGCGCCGGGCTCGGTGGGATGCAGCACGAACGCGGCGAGTGCGTCGGCGGCGTAGGCGTTGTGGGGTTCGTGCTCGCCGCCTTTGCGGGCCCGGAACGTGCGCTGTACCTCGGCGTCGATCTTCGCTTTGACTTGGGCGCCGGTCTCCGGGGTGAGCCGGAACCGGCCGGCGACCATGCCGTCGGGGTCGGTCCACATTCGCAACTCGCGTGCGCGGTGGTGTCGTTTCCGGCGCGCAGCGGGGTCTTCCACTTGCGCCCGCGCCGCGATGCACGCGTCGCGCAACGGCACGAGCCCGAGCTCCGCGGCGGCCAACAACTCGGGTTCGGCGTCGGGGTTCTTCGACGCGGCCTCCGCAATCATCTTTGCCTGGGCCGGTGACAGCCGGCCGGCTCGGCCGGCGGCGTCGGTGGCGGGGAGCTGTTCGAGTCGCGCGGCGGTCTCGATCGCGGCGTGCACCTCGCCGGGCGTCACGCCCAGCCTGCGAGCGACGGAGGCGGCGGCGTTCGGTTCCGACCGTGCGGTCCGCTCCGACACGCGCTTCGCGGCCTTCGCAAGCATGGCGTCAGTGAGACGTCGGATCACGCCGAGCTCGTCGACCGCGCGGCGCGCGTCGTCGCCGGTCAATGCCGACGGGTCGAAGTCGCGGGCGACGCTTTCGAGGGCATCGCGTGCGGTCGCGAACGACGTGAACATGTGACGGACAATACAGAGGGGGTGAGACAGCGAACGTCCCGAAAACCCCGAAGAACAAAGAAGAATCCGGATATCTCGAATGACGCAGTTGGCGGTGCACCGCCGCGACGGTCGGCGCGGAGCGGGGAGGCGCGCGCTGCGAGATGATCATGGTTGCGCCGAGCGCGTTACCTCGCCACCGCCGGGGCGTCGTCGGCCGGCTCGTGGCCGCGCTCGTGGCGCAGCTCGAGACGAACCAACCGAGCCGGGAACGGTTGTCCGGCGCCGTAGCGGGACCTAGTCGAGGTCGATTGTGACGGGTCGCCAGACGCTCCCGCCGGTGGTCCACCAAATCGGGCCGCCGTTGGGATCGAACGGGACCCACCACGCGAGGCGAGGTGCGAGGAACGTAAGTGTGAGTGACTGCGCGCCTTGCGAATGTTTGGGCAAGGGTTGTGTGCGCCAGTGTCTACCGGCGTCGTCGGTGCTTTGGATGACCGTGTTGAGGGAGTCGGTGAGCCGCCAGCGGGTCGGGTCGAGCAGTTGTATGCCCCATTCTTGTTGGAGGTTCGGGACGGCATGCATGGTCCAGTGCTGTCCGCCGTCGTTGCTGGTATCGATGGCGGTTGCGCGTTGCGGCAGGCTGGCGACGACGGCGAGGTGTGGTCCGTCGGCAACGAGGTTGCTGTATCCGGCTCCACCGTTGGTCGAGATGCCGGGTGGGAGTGGTGGCGCGGTGGTTGGGTGCCAGGTGGCTCCGGCGTCGGTCGTCTTGTAGAGGTCGGGGGTGCCGCCGTTGCAGAAGAACGGTGCCCATCCCACCGTTGGCGAGGTGAACGTGACGGACTTGTCGCAGCCGAACGGGAGTGCGCCCGGTGTTCCTTCTTCATCGCCTGCGGGCGTTCGAGACGCCAGCGTCCAGGCGGTTCCTCCGCTGTAGGTGCGCCAGAGGGTGACGCTCTCGGACCCGGACGCGGCTCCGATGTGCACGCACCAGCCGTGTTGCCGGTCGATGAACTGTGTGTCACACGCGGCGGGGAGATGCCCGAGGCGCTGCCAGTTCTGTCCGCCGTCGGTAGTGCGGAACAGTGCCTTCTCACCGGTCAGGCTGGTTACCCATGCCGTGGTGGCGTTGAGGACGTCCGGAGAGATCTGTCCGGGCGTGGGTGAGCGTCGCGTCCAGTGATGGCCGCTGTCGGACGTTCGTACGAGCCACTCGTCGTTGCCGGTTCGGTCGGAGACAACGGCCCACCACGTCGTGGTCGATGTCGGAATGAACTGCTGTAAGTAGGGCCGGGCGCCTATGACGGCGGCGTGTCCGAGCGCAGGAACGGTCGCTCGCGAGGTTGCACCGAGAGGTGAGACCGAACCAGATTTCGGAGTTGAGGCCATCGTCGTCGGGTGTCGCGCCGATGACCGGCCGATCGAGTGCGCCGACGATCCGCTGCAAGCAACGATCAGTGGACACATGACGAAGAGCGAGCAAGCCGGCGCGAATAGCCCGTATTGATGTTGGCGTCTATCCCAAGACGGACGACGGTCGATCATCGGATACCAGCCTGACGCACTTGACCAGACACGCCGAACCGCCCGAAAGTGTTTGGTCGGAGGCAAGCCCGAGCCGACATGACGCTGGGTCCACGTGACCGCGTGTGACGCGCGAACGGTTCCGCGGAACCGCCGCGTGAGGTGTTCTCACGGAAGGTGGTCCGGGGCGAGCGTGAAATGCGTCCTGCGGGACGCCCGCCCGACTATTTCCCCACGTAGGTCGCGAGGTGCTCGCCGGTGAGGGTGGCGCGGGCGGCGACGAGGTCGGCGGGTGTGCCCTCGAACACGATCCGGCCGCCGTCGTGGCCCGCGCCGGGACCGAGGTCGATGATCCAGTCGGCGTGCGCCATGACCGCCTGGTGGTGCGCGATGACGATCACCGACTTCCCGGAGTCGACCAAGCGGTCGAGGAGACCGAGCAACTGCTCGATGTTGGCCAGGTGCAGGCCTGTGGTCGGTTCGTCGAGCACGTAGACGTCGCCCTTGTCGGCCATGTTGGTGGCCAGCTTCAGCCGCTGCCGCTCGCCGCCCGACAGCGTGGGGAGTGGCTGGCCCAGGCTCAGGTAGTCGAGGCCGACGTCGACGAGCCGGGCGAGGATCTTGTGCGCGGCCGGCGTCTCCGCCTTGCCCGCGCCGAAGAACTCCTCGGCCTCGGTCACCGACATCCCGAGCACGTCGCTGATGTTCTTGCCGGCGAGCTTGTACTTCAACACGTCGGCCTGGAACCGCTTCCCCTCGCACTCCTCGCAGACCGTGGCGATGCCCGCCATCATCGCGAGGTCGGTGTAGATGACCCCCGCGCCGTTGCAGTTGGGGCACGCACCCTCGGAGTTCGCGCTGAACAGCGCCGGCTTCACGTTGTTGGCCTTCGCGAACGCCTTGCGGATCGGTTCGAGCAGTCCGGTGTAGGTCGCCGGGTTGCTGCGCCGCGAGCCACGGATCGGGGTCTGGTCGACCGACACCACGCCGTCGCGTCCCGACACCGAGCCGTGCAGCAGTGAGCTCTTTCCCGACCCGGCCACACCGGTCACCACCACCAGCACGCCGAGCGGAATGTCGACGTCGACGTCGTGCAGGTTGTGGAGGCGGGCGCCCCGCACCTCGAGCACGCCCGAGGGCACGCGCACCGCGGGCTTCAGGGCGGCGCGGTCGTCGAGGTGGCGCCCGGTGAGCGTTCCGGCCGCCCGCAGCGCGTCGACCGTCCCTTCGAACACCACTTCGCCGCCCTCGGTGCCGGCGCCGGGCCCGAGATCGACGGCATGGTCGGCGATCGCGATCGTCTCCGGCTTGTGCTCGACGACCAGCACCGTGTTGCCCTTGTCGCGCAGCTGCAGCAGCAGCTCGTTCATCCGCTGGATGTCGTGCGGGTGCAGGCCGACGGTCGGTTCGTCGAACACGTAGGTGACATCGGTGAGCGACGACCCGAGGTGGCGGATCATCTTGACGCGCTGCGCCTCGCCGCCCGAGAGCGTGCCCGACGACCGGTCGAGCGAGAGGTAGCCGAGCCCGATGTCCACGAACGACCGGAGGGTCTGCTGCAGTGCGGCGAGCAGCGGCGCGATCGACGGCTCGTCGAGACCGGCCACCCACCCGGCGAGGTCGCGGATCTCCATCGCGCACGCGTCGGCGATGTTGGTCTTCTTGATCTTCGACGACCGAGCCGCCTCGCTGAGCCGGGTGCCGCCGCACTCGGGACAGGTGCTGAACGTCACCGCCCGCTCGACGAACGCGCGGATGTGCGGCTGCAGCGCGTCGACGTCCTTGGAGAGCATCGACTTCTGGATCTTCGGGATCAGGCCCTCGTACGTGAGGTTGATGCCGTCGACCTTGATCCGGGTGGGCTCCTTGTAGAGCAGGTCGTCGAGCTCTTTCTTGGTGTACTTGCGGATTGGCTTGTCGGGGTCGAAGTAGCCGCACCCCAAAAAGATGCGGCCGTACCAGCCGTCCATGCTGTAGCCGGGGATCGTGAGCGCCCCTTCGTTGAGCGACTTGGTGTCGTCGTACAACGCGGCGCGATCGAAGTCGGTGACCGCGCCCATGCCTTCGCAGCGCGGGCACATGCCGCCGGTGCGGGTGAAGGTCGCCTT
>CAZLEC010000250.1:0-6530 GCA_964558245.1 uncultured Burkholderiales bacterium
GTCGTACGCGTCGACCGTGGCTTTCACCGAGTTGCGGACGTAGTTGAAGTTGGAATTGAGACCGCTCGTCGGCGCCACGGTCGGGCTGATCGACTGCGAATACGGATATTGGTTGGTGGTGGTGTAGCCGTCGAGCACCCACACGATCCGGCCGTTGAGGTTGACGGCGTACGGATCGGCGTCCCATTGGAGGAACGGCGCGGCGGTCTGCACCCGCTCCTGGATGTCGCGGAGATACAAGATGCGCGACGAGCCGCTGAGCTGACCCGAGTACACGAGGTTGAAGTCGCCGAAGCGCAACGCGAACGCGAGCCGGCGCGCGAGCCCCTTGACCTGCACGCCCCCGCTGCCGCTGTACTTGGTGGTCTTCGCGCTGCTCTCGCCGTTGGCCTCCTGCTCGGCGACCTTGCTGTCGACGACGGAGTAGCTGGTGAAGCCTTCGCCGAAGTACACGTCGGGTTGCTTGAGCGTGAGCGCGGGGATGCCCGACGCCGGGATGTCGGAGAGGAGGTACTTGGGGTCGACGCCACTGCTCGTGTTGGCCTGGGCCGTGTCGATGCCGTACCCGTGCGTGTACACGAGGTGCCGGTTGGTCCACGTGTTGCTCGGGAGTTGTGTCGGGTCGAGCTCGCGGACCCCGCTCAGTGTCTCCGTCGAGACGTCCTGGCCGGCGGCGTTCGGGACCGTGTAACGGTCGACGTCGACGTCGGAGAACGAATAGAACGGCTGGAACTCCTCGGTGGAGGCGAGCACCTGGCCCAGCGGGCCCGGGTCCCACAGCCGCACGTTGGTCAGCGTCTGCTGATTCGCCTTCTCGCCGACGATCTTCGGCGTGAGCCCGGTGTCGTACTTGAAGTCCTTCACGTCGATCTGGTCGAGGTTGAACGCGGCGCGCGTCGCGTCGATGTTGCGCGTGATGTACGTCTGCTCGCGTGCGTACTCGTTCGGCTGCACGACGAATCGTTGGATCACCGCGGGATAGACGGTGCCGACGACGATGGAGATGAACCCCCAGAGGCCGACGGCGATGATCGGGAACACCCAGCCCCGGCGGAAGATGTTGAGGATGAACAGGATCGCGGCGGCCACCGAGATGAACATGAGGAGGTTGAGCGCCGGCAGCTGCGCCTTCACGTCGGTGTAGGTGGCGCCGTCGACCACACCGCGGTGCGAGAGCGTGAGCCCGAACCGCGACAGGTAGTACTGCACGGTCTTCGTGAGCGCCATCAGCGCCAGGATCACCGAGATGTGCACCTTCACCTGCGGCGTGACCCGTTGGTACGGCGTCTGCAGCCGGATGCCGCCGTTGAGGTAGTGGAACACGAGGGTGACGATCAGGATGACGAGCAGCGCCGCGAACGTCCATCCGGCGATGAACTGCAGGAACGGCAGCTTGAACACGTAGAAGCCGATGTCGCGGTGGAACTGCGGGTCTTTGATCCCGAAGTTCGTGGCGTGCGAGAAGAGGATCCAGTCGCGCCACTCCGACGAGACGCCGCTCCCCATGACGATCGCGAAGAACGCCGCGACCGCGAAGCGGATGCGCCCGGCGTACGGCTCGACCACGCCTCGATAGCGGTCGATGATCTCGTCCTCGGGGCCCGACGTACGCGCGACGGGCGCCAGACGGTCGGCGATGATCAGGTCGACGAACAACAACACGAGGAACAGCACCGAGAAGATCAGCGCCGGAAACGCCTTCGCCTCGATGAGCGCACGCCACGTGTGCTGGAAGTGCACCTCTTTGAACCAGAGGTAGTCGGTGTAGAACCGGGCCAGGCCGCGAGCGCTCAGCAGCAACACCACGATCACGGCCGCGGCCGCGATCAGCCAGCCTCGAATTCCAATCGAACGTCGACGCGTCTGCATCGGGGGGACCCGCACCCGGCGGATGCTATGTGCTGGACGCGCTCGCGGGGTTTCTCCCTCCCGAACCGGAGGGAGAACGGCGGGTCAGGTCACGCGGTCGCTGCGAGCCGGCTGAGGATCTCGACCGGAGCGAGCATGCACCGACAGCCCGGATGCGCGGGCGGATACGACTGTCCGGTCGGGAACGCCGAGCCCTTTACGGTCGGCTCGAGGCTGTTGTCGTCGCAGTCGGCACACCGGCCCTCGGTCACCGGCACCCAGCGCAGCACGGTGCCGTCGGGCGAGGCGTCGTAGACGCCGCGCGCCCACGCCACGGTGAGCGCGTCGTACAGCGCCTCCTCGAGCGACTGGTTCTTCCACTCCCGGAAGCGGGCGCCGATGCGTTCGACCAGACCACCGGTGTCGCCCTCCTCGCCGGCGTCGATCGCGGCGGCGATGCGCTCGCGCACGGGTAACACAATTGTTGCGGCCGCATCGAGGGCCAACGCGTCGTCGGCCCGTGCGGTCTCGCCTCCGGCGGCGACCCGGCCCGCTCCGTAGGCCTCGTCGGTCGCTTCCCTCATCACCGCGGCCCAGGCCGCGAGCACCTCGGGCTCCGGTGTGAGGACCTGCGCCGCGGTCGGCCGGCCCTTGTGGCGGCGAACGGCGTCGAGCAGCGAGTTCTGGTTGTCCTGCGCCGCGCGCTTGGCCCGCTTCGCGAGCGTCACGAGCAACGGGTCGAGGACCCCCGAACGCAGCGAGCGCCACGCGTCGAGCGCGCTCGGCGTCGTGATCAGCGACGCCGTGAATTCCGCGGTCTCGGTGGCGGCGCCGGCTCCGTTCGTCGCGACGGTCTCGCCGCCGGCCGCCGTCGGCTTGGCGGGCGCGGGCACCTCCGCGGCCTGATCGGTCGGCGCCGGAGCCGCATCGCCCGCCTCGGCCGCGCCTTCGGAAGCTTCGCTCGGGGGCGACTCGATGGTCGCCTCGGCGTGACCGGCGCGGATGCGCGCGAACAACGAATCGACGTCGGCGAGGCTGGGATCCGTGGCGTCGGGATCGCCGGGCCCGGCCGCGCTCGCGCCGCCCGCGCCCGCGTCGGCCGCGGCAGTCGCCGCGGCAATTCCGGGCTCGGTCTCGACGGCCTCGATCGCGCCGGCCTCGATCGCGCTCGCCTCGACGGCGTCGGCGTCGATCGCCGCTTCGGCCAGATCCGTGTCGACCGCCTTCGTGCCGGCCGCGCGGTCGGCCGCGGCACGCGCCTCCACCTGCGCGAGCGCGTTGGTCGCTTCGAGAAACGTGCGCTTCACGACGCGGTACGCGTCGAGCAGGTTGTCGCGTCCGCTCCGAAGCTCTTCGATCTGCGCCTGGAGCAGCGTGCGGCGGCGCAGGAGATCCGCGAGAACGCGCTCGCGCGTCGCCTTCGCCTCGTCGAGCATCTCGCGTCCCTGATGGCGCGCCGATTCGACGAGCTCTTCCGCCTCGCGCTCGGCGCGTGCACGTTGCTCCTCGGAGTACGCCTCCATCGACGACCGGATCTCCGCCGCACGGGTATCGGCCTCGGCGATCATCTCCGCGGCGCTCGCGACTGCCGCGTCGGTGCGCGAGCGCGAGAACTCCTCGGCCTCGCTGCCGATCCGTTCGGCGACCGCGCGGGCCTCCTCCAGCAGGTGCGCGGCGCGCTCCTCGCCCTTGGTCCGGATCTCGTCGGCCGCCTCGCGTGCCGAACGGAGGAGCCGGGTCGTCTCGGCGCCCAGGGCGTCGAGCATCTCGGGCTCGTTCAGCGGTCGGGGCGCGCGGAGCTGCTCCTCGAGGGAGTCGATCGCGTCGAGGAGCTCCGCCTCGCGATCGCGCGTGACGATCAATTCCTCGGAGACACGCTTCAGGAACGCGCGTACCTCGGCCTCGGTGTAGCCACGGAACGAGGTCGTGAACGTGCGCTGCACGAGCTCGTCGGGCGAGAGGTGTGGAGTGCTCGAAATGAGACGCCGCCGCTCGGACTCAGCCATCTCTACCCCGGGATCTGTCGAGACTTCTCCACCCGGTTCGACATCGTACTTACGAACAGCACCCAACCGGAACAACTTGTGCGAAAACCTCGACCGCTCTTCGTGATGCTCGGGACGCCACTCAGCTCGAGGAAGGCGCCGGCACGGGCGTACCACCCGCGTCGCGCAACACCTTGAGCGCATCCGCGAGTGTCGACACCGGAGCCAGCTCCACGTTCTTGCCGACACGTTTCCTCGCGGTCGCGAGATCCTTGCGGCAGGGGTCGTCGCTGCATGCCGGGACGATGAAGATCTGCGCGTGCGAGGCCCGCGCCGCGACGGCCTTCTGCGGCAGCCCGCCGATCTCGCCCACCCGGCCGGTCGGATCGATCGTCCCGGTGACGGCCACCCGCTTGCCCCCGGTCAACTCGCCCGGAGTGAGGACGTCGATGATCGCCAGAGCCATCGCGAGGCCTGCCGACGGCCCGCTCACGTCGCTGGTGTCGAGCCCGATGTTCAACGGGACCTTGTACCGGAGCGTCAGCGCGACGCCGATCATGTGCGTCCCGTTGTCGTCGATCACGGGCACACGCACCGTCTGGTGCCGCCCGGCGCGCAGGATCCCGAGCGTCACGCTCGTTCCCACGGCATGGGCCTTGACGATCGGCGACAGGTCGCCGGGCCGCTTCAGCGTGTGGCCGTCGGCGGAAAGGATCAAATCGCACGGCCGGAGCACGTCTATTGCCGGGTATTTGTGGATGACGGTGGTCCGCCCCGGGCCCGGCGTCGCGTACTCGGCCGGCAACTCGAAGATCGAGAGCCCGGGCAGGACCGCCACGTGCTCTCCGAGCGCAGTGATCGCCGCGACGCGCGCGGCGTCCTGCGACTGCGACATGTCACAGACGTCCTGGCGGTCCGCTTGCTGCTGGGTGCCGCCTCCGGTGACATCGACCTGCTTCACCAGGTCGATGTCGGGATCGATCTTGGCCTGCAGCCAGCTCCAGAGGTTCACGTGCGCGCGCTCCCGCACGAACAACAACATGACGTCGCCGCGCGCCCGGTAGGTCTTCACCCCTTTGACCGACACACGCGTCTCGAGGTTGAGCGTGCCTCCCGGCGCGAGCGTGTCGTAGGGCACGCGGACGAACGTCCCGACGAGACCGACCACGATCGCGACGACACCGAGGATCGCGAGCGTGGCCGACCACCGGGACATCTTCCGGCGCGAGCCCGGAGCGTCTCCGGGATGTTCGGGTGGCCAGCGCAGGTCGGAGGGAGGGCCGAGCGGGGGCGGAGCTTCGTCGGCCACGCTTCAGGTTCCGCGCCCGCCGGCCGACCGAAGAAGGGGACACGCGCGCCGCGAGCGAGGGAGCAACCGAGTGGCCATTGCCCACCAGCCTGCCATGACCGCGGAGCCGGTCGCGACGCGGCCGGTGCCGGTGAGCCCGGACGGGACAGTCGTTCCTTCGCAGCGACCCGCGGGATCACGCTCGGTGCACGGGCTCGTGCCCGTCGAGGAGCCGAGCCGGGCGTGGACGGTCGCCAAGATCGCGGGCCTCGTCGCGCTCACGGCGCTGAGCGCGGCCCTGGCCACCGCGATCGTGGTCGGCGGCGCGCTGTTCGCGGTGCTGAACCTGCGCTGATGAAGTGCGCGGGGCCGGCAACCCGCGTCCCCGTGAATCCGCTGACCGGCCGGTGGTCGCGGACGGCCGGTGTCGCCCCGTCCTGCATCGACACCGACCAGCCGCCTGATCGAATTCGGCACGCCCGACGCCCGCCTGAAGGACTTCGCCGGCCGAGGGTCGCTCGGGCCGGCGAGCGCACGCAGGTCCCTGGAATACCGTCGGTCGGGATGGCACCCGACTCGGCGATCGCGCGCGCGGCCCGGGCCGCGTCGCTCGGTCACGGGCCGCGGCTCGGGCCCGAGCAACGCCACGAGCTCGAGCGCCTCGCCCGGACCGATCTCGACGCCCGCGTACGCGCCGCCGCGCTCGGCGCGCTCGTGCGCCTCGGGCCGCGTCGCGAGGCTGCCTCGACGTGGCGCCGCGCCGCACAGGACCGCGACGCGGCGGTTCGCCGGCGCGCGGCCGAGGTCGCGCCGAGGCTCGGGACCGTGGTGCCCGCCCGGTCCCTGTTGACGTTGCTCGCCGATGCCGATCCGCTCGTCGCGGAAGCCGCCGCGTTCGCGCTCGGCGAGCGGTCGACGACCGGCCCGCGGGTGATCGCCGAGCTGACCCGCGCCGCGACGGGTCACGACGACCCACTCGTGCGCGAGGCCGCGGTGGCGGCGCTCGGCGCGATCGGCGACCCGAGCGCGCTCGAGGCCGTTCTCTCGGCCTGTGACGACAAGCCCGCGGTGCGCCGGCGCGCCGTGCTCGCCCTCGCCGCGTTCGAAGGCGACGAGGTCGAGGCGCGCCTGCGAGCCGCGCTGACCGACCGCGACTGGCAGGTACGCCAAGCGGCCGCCGACCTCCTCGGCGAGGGCGGGAACGGCGACGACGCCGAGTAGCTACACGAAAGCGTGAACGACGGCTCGGTAGTTCGCTGCCGCGGGATTGGGCCGGCTGCTCGGCACGAGCCGCAGACGCCGCGCCACGCGGCCGCGCGCACGGAGTGGAGGCGGGCCGCGCACCATGTCGACGAGGGCGAATCCTGCAGCCCGAGCGAGCGCGCCGAGCGCTTCCGCAGTGGGCACGT
>CAZLEC010000251.1:0-6526 GCA_964558245.1 uncultured Burkholderiales bacterium
GTCACCAAAACTGAAGATGCCGCCGTCGGATGCGACGAGCCAGTAGCCGTGACCGGACGGTGTTGCGGCGATCCCGACGATCGGCTTGTTCAAAGTCTTCGCGCCGGTCGAGCCGTAGAAACGTGCGTCACCAAAACTGAAGATGCCGCCGTCGGATGCGACGAGCCAGTAGCCGTGACCGAAGGGTGGTGCGGCCATACCGACAATCGGTTTGTTCAAATCGAGCGGGACGATCGGACCGTAGAAACGTGCCTCGCCGACAGTGGAGACGCTGCCGTCGGACGCGGCCAGCCAGGAACCGAGACCTGACGGTGTCGCGGCGATCGCGACAATCGGAGGTGGGGCAGTTGTCGTTGTGTATTGCTCGAACAGTGTCGCCGCCTTGTGCACCAGCGACCCCACTGCGACGCAGTCGGTCGCGGTGGGGCACGACACTGCGCGTAGCGCGGTGTTGTACGGGTTCGGGGTTGGCGTGATGGTCCACGCGGTGCCGTTCCATTGCTTCACCAGGGTCTGTGGTAGCTCGACAGGCACATGAACGCCTGTGTATTGCCAGGTCAGGTTGGCGCCGACCGCGGTGCAGTTCGTCGCGCTCACGCATGTCAGGTTGACAAGACCGGGACCAGGAGCCGGGACGATTGACCAACGTGTGCCATTCCATTGCTCGGCCTGCCCCTCAAGGATGCGCTCGGACTTCGTTCCCACAGCGATGCAACTCGTTGCAGTTGCGCACGACACGGCAATCAAGTCGGCGGGAGCGACGGTCGTGTCGTTCGACCATCGTGTCCCGTTCCAACGCTGCACCAATGGAACGGGTTCGCCGTGGGTGTTATCCGCAGGGCCGACCGCGACGCAGAACTGCGCGGTCGGGCACGACACGCTTAACAGGGAGTTGGCCTGGATCCCGGTGCCGTTCGGGCTTGGGACGATCGACCAGCGGAGGCCGTCCCACCGCTCCACCAACGTGTGGCTGTTATCGTCGTTGAGGATGTAGGTGCCGACCGCGAAGCAGCTCGTTGCGGCCGAGCACGACACCGCTTGCAGGTAGCCACCATATCGGTTGCTGATCGGATTGGGGCTCGCGACGACCGACCAACCGATGCCATCCCACTGCTCCACCAACGTCTTGTACGGGGTCTCGCTGGCCTTGGTGATGGTGGAGCCGACGGCGACACAGTCCGTCGCGCTCACGCACGACACCCCAGACAGCCAGTTCGCCTCCGTGCCCGGATTGGGGCTCGCGACGACCGACCAGCTCGTCCCGTCCCATCGCTCCACCAACGTCATGCGGCCGCCCCCAGCACCGCCGACGGCAAAGCAGTCCGACGCGGTCACGCACGACACCCCATTCAGGACGCTCTCGGCGGGACTGGGGCTCGTCACAATCGACCACGACGGCGAGGCGCCCGCCGAAGAAGCAACACTAACCATGACTGACGCCACCAGACCCACCGACACGAGCAGGCACACACACGCCCGAGCACGCAGGTTTGATGTCACCACCCGAGTATGACTCCGGCGTCGAGTTGTGGGCTCGGGCAATCGGCGGCTCCCAATAGTCTCTGCGCCGTCGGTGGCAGGGGGGCAATGATCGACGACATGCAGGAGATCGAGGTCGTTGTCGCGCATCGGGAGCGCGCGACGCTGCGCGTCGGCGACGTATTCCTGAAGATCGACACGGAACAAACGCGCATCGACCGAGAGGTCGAGGTCATGGCGAGGGCGCCGATCCCCACCCCCGAGGTCCTGTGGCGCAAGCCGCCGGTACTGGCGCTCGCTGCGGTTCCCGGAGCGGCGCTCGGCCTGCTTCAAGAGCCCTCGCCCGCGTCTTCGGCGGCGTGGGTTGCGGCAGGCGCCGCCGTCCGCACCCTGCACGACGCGCCTCCTCCGCCGTGGCCCAGTAGCCAGTGTCAGCAGCAACCCGCTCGCAGCAGTCGGGGCACGTTTGAGTTCCCGCCGAAACTCGACGCGGAGTGCGAGTGGCTCGTCGCCAACGGTGTCGTGTCCGCCGACGTCGTCCTGCGCAATCGTCAGGTCGCGGAGGCGGCGCTGCGGCCGTGGACACCGGTGTTCATCCACGGCGACCTGCAGATCGTCCACGTGTTCGTCGACGGTGACGAGGTGACCGGCGTCGTCGACTGGTCCGAGGGCGGCCACGGCGATGCGATGTACGACCTCGCCACGCTGACTCTCGCGCACGAGGAGCGGCTCGACGATGTCATCGCGGGCTACGGCGGCGACGTCGAGGTCGACGTGATTCGCGCGTACTGGTCGTTGCGAAGTCTGATGGAGATTCGTTGGCTAGCCGAGCACGGATACGGCGCGCCGGCGACTTTCCCAGAGGTCGCCGTGCTCAACTCTTTGTCAGCCAGTTCTTAGAGAAGCGCCGTTCTCCCGAGACCCCGCGACGGCGGCACGCGCTCCGCTCAGGTAATCGCGAAGCGACCCGAACGACGGTTCGGGTCGCGTCCAATCCGGCCGCCGGTGTCCCCGAACGCGCGTCGATGTCGACGCGGGCCATCTCCCCGAAGTGCAGACCTGCCGTGCAGACCTGCCGTGCAGACCTACCAGTGAGGTGCGTGCAGACCTACCGCCGAGCGTGAGGACAGTGGGGCAGGTTCGTCGAGGTGCTTGACGGGTTGCTGAGGTACCCACCTTGGGCGCGAGACTCTGATCGTGACGGCGCTCCCCGCGAGTGATCACCGGATCCGTCGTGCGGCAATCGACGCGTTGGGTCGACGGTGCTTGACTGCCGACGCCCTTACCGGCGAACTGCAAGGTGCTGGGATTGATGTCGGTCCCGATGGTGCCGATCGGCTCGGAGAGGTGCTCGACGGCTCCTCGGCGTTCGTCGAGCTGGACGCAGGCTGGGTCGGTGTGGCCGCGTACCTCGACGGCACACGCTGGATCACCGCGATTGACGAAGCCGGTGCAAAGGTCGGCGCGCTGGCCCTCGAGCCCGATCTGGCGCTGCTCGGGTGGTGGGTCGTCGACACGACCCTCACCTTGGGTGCATCGGGTCAAGTGCTCGACGTCGACGACGACCTGGACGCGGACGTGCTCATCGGTCCGCCGGGATGGCTCGACGCCTACGCCGGCGGCAACGTTGAGGTACGTGTTGACGGTACGGCGCTGCACCTCGCGCCGGCGGGGGAGCCGAAGGTCCCGGTCGAGATTGTCGCCGCGGTGCGCGCGACGTTCGAGGGACACGCGGAGTTCGAGGAGTTGCGCGACATGTTCGCGGACGATCCTGTCGATCTCACGCAGATGAACGTCGAGGAGCTGTTTTGGGAATCGCTCGTAGCGAATCGTGAGGTGTTCGCCGCGCATCCGATTCCGCCGGTCGATTCGCTGCTCGCGGCGGCGGGATTGGTCCGCGACCACTATGCGGTTTTGCGCGCCGACGCCGATCTTGGGGCGCTGCACCGGTGGTACCGGCGCAATCGGGTGGCGTCACACCATGGCCTCGAAGGTGAGCAGGTCGACTGGGCCGAGTTCGTGATCGCGATGAGCCAAGCGGCGATGTCGGGCATCGCGGACCCGCTCGGCCCAACGGAGCAAGCGCGGGCCGCGTCGATCGCGTGTGCGGTCGCACTCGATGATCCCGCCGTGTGTCGCGCGCTGCTGGGCCATCATCTCGATCAGGAAACACCACCGCTCGATCTCGCGGCCTTCGCTCGCTCGATCGTCGCCGAACTGTCGCCAGAAGATGGCGCGGGCGCACGCTGGTTGGAGGGCCGGGCACTCGATCTCGCAGGCGACCCCGAAGGCGCGCTCGCCGCGCTCGCTGCTGCAGTCGCGACCGGGGCGGAACACCCGCTCGCGCTGATCGGGTTAGCCGGATTTCGTGCGGATGCCGGCGATGCGTTGGAAGCGGTTGGATTGCTCCGGCGAGCGGGGGTCGACGACGAGGTCGATGATGACGAACAAGAAGTTCCAGGTGGTGACGACGGGTACGAGCTCTTCCTGGAGGTCGTGGAGTTCGCTCGTCATCGGCCGCCGGCGCACGTCGGCCGCAACGACCGATGTCCGTGTGGTTCGGGCCGTAAGTACAAGGCATGCCATCTCGGCAAGGAACGGCACGCGCTAATCGATCGGGCCTCTTGGCTCTACGCGAAGCATCACCGCTACCTGCGTGACCACAACCGAAGGCTTGTCGCCATGCTCGCCGACCAGGTCAGCGCGGCCGGCGGGCAAGGCTACGAGTTCTTGATCGACTTGCTCGACACTCCACTCGTCGCAGACATCGCGCTGTGCGAAGGTGGAGTCAGTGAGTCGTTTTTCGCCGAGCGCGACGCCGTGCTGCCCGACGACGAGGCGCTCCTCGCCGCGCGTTGGCAACTCATCGAACGCAGCCTGTTCGAAGTCGACGAGGCCGGGCCGACCTACCTGAAGCTGCGCGATCTTCGGACCGGTGAGCGCATCACCGTGACCAACACGAGCGCCGAATCGCAGACTCGCCGCGGTAATCTCTTGTTGGGTCGGCCACTCCCTGTCGGCGATACGTGGCGCGCGTATTCCGGCTTCGTGAAGGTCAGCGGACTGCGCGATGAGGTCCTCGACGCGCTCGACCATCCGGATCCGTTCGACATCGCCGAGCTCATCGGGCGCTGCCTCGCCCCGCCGCAGATGCAGAACACCGACGGTGAGTCTCTGCAGTTCCACGAGCTCCTGTGGGAGCTCGTGGACCCGGATGCCGCGCGGCGCGCGCTCGGCACCCATCCCGCGCTGACCGAGGACGACGATGGCTACGTGTTGATACGCGACAGCGCCAACCAGCAGCGGACGGCGATCTTGACGCTCACGATCACCGGGCAACTCCTGCACGGTGAGGTGAATTCCGACCGTCGCGCCGAGGAGTTGGTCGAGCTTGTCGGCTCGTTGATCCCGACCGCGGAACTGGTCGATCACGACATCCGCGATCTCGACGAAGCGCTGGAAGCTCATCGCGCCACGGGCGCGCCGCCGGCGCCCAACCTGCTCGACGACCCGGAGATGGCCGACGTGCGTGAGCAGATCTCCGGCGAACTCGAACGTCGCTGGCTCGACGACCACGTTCCCGCGCTTGGCGGCCTCACGCCGCGCGAGGCGGCGATAGACCCGATCGGTCGCCACGAGCTCGAGCGACTGCTCGACAGCTTCGGCGACGGTCCTGGCCTCATGGATGTCGCCCGCCTGCGAAAAGCTCTCGACCTCTGACCTGGACCTTCTCGGACTGGTAAGTGGTAACGTATTCATTACCACTTACCAAAGGGGCAACTGTGCGAACCACGCGCCACGACCAGGATGCAGCCGCCGTTGATGATCTCGACGCGGCGTTGCGCGAACTGGGCGTGCCCTTCGATCGCCCTTCTGACGTCGACCTCGTCATTCGCCCGGGGAGGGGTCGCGTGCCGGTCGCGTTGCACTCGGTGGCGGTGGCGTCGGCGTCATCGGTCGCCGGGTCGATATCGGACGCGACGCCCAGCAAGTTGCACGTCCTCGTCGCGGATCGCATCAGCCGCGACGCCCGTGCGCTCCTCGACGCTGCCGGCTGGGGCTGGCTTGATCGCCGAGGCGAGCTGAGCCTGCGGGTGGGCGACGACTATCTGATCCGCAGCCAGGTCACGCCGCGTCTCGGCCCGGGTCGCGACCGTGCTCGCGGCCCGATCCGCAGCCGGGCCGGAGTCGCGTACCTCGCGGCCGCGCTAGAACGACCCGACGAAACGCCCGTGTTGCGCGAAGTCGCACGGCGCGCCGGGCTCAGCCACGTCGCACTGTCGAATGCCCGAGCGTCGCTCATTGACACCGGCCTCCTCGACGATGACGGCCGGCCACTCGAGTCGGTGACCTTCGACGCGCTCACAGAATCGTGGACGCCCGACGTTGTTCCCCTAGCAGTCGCGCCACAACCGGCAGCCGCCGAAATACTTGGGCTGCGCGCCGATGACCCCACCGCGTCGGGTTGGGCGCTCACGGACACGCTCGGTGCGATCGCATGGGGCGCACACATCACTGTGACCGCCGACTATCCGCCCGACTTCTACGTGCCGACCCGCCGGGATCTCGACCGTGCGGTTCATCTGTTGGGGCGCGTAGATGACTTCACCGAAAGAGCGGCCACCGTCGCGGTCGCGCCGGTGCCGTTCGCCACCGATTGCCGCTATCGGATGCCCGATACGGAGTGGCTCGTGACGCATCCGCTGTACGCCGCGCTGGTGATCGCCCGCGATCGCGCACGCGGTCCCGAGATTCTTGCGGCGTGGACGCCGTTTGGACCCGAAGGCTTCCGTCGCTCATGGTGAGCGGCGACGGCGAGCCGACCGTCGTCCTGCGATCCGGCGCCGGCGACCATCTAGTTGGCTACACGACCGCACTCCGGCAACTTTCCGAGATCTCGATCGGCCGCCACGCGGTCATCGGCGGGTTCGCCGTGATGGTTCGTCTCGCGACAGCCCACCGGGTCACCGACGACCTCGACGCGGTCACGTGGACCGAGGACGGCACTCCCGACGTTCCGATTGCGGTGCTGCTCGAGCACGGAGCA
>CAZLEC010000252.1:0-6518 GCA_964558245.1 uncultured Burkholderiales bacterium
CTCGGTGAGCCCGTGCGGTCCCGACGCCCACAACGAATGCAGCGTCGATTTCGTCAGGATCGCATAGCTCGCGAGCACGAGCACCGTGAACGGCAACACGAGGATGTAGATAGCAGCGAGCTTGACCTCTCGGCCCTGGATCTTCTTGCCCAGGTACTCGGGTGTTCGGCCGACCATTAGCCCGGCGATGAACACCGAGATGAACACGAGGATCAACATCCCGTAGAGGCCGCTTCCGGTACCACCGGGGTCGACCTCGCCGAGCATCATCTGGAACAGCGGTACCGAGCCGCCGATCGGCGTGTACGACTCGTGCGCCGAGTTCGTCATACCGGTAGAGGTAGCCGTCAGCGAGTTCGCGGCGATCGTCGAGCCGATCGAGCCGATGCGTAGGTCCTTGCCCTCGAGGTTGCCTCCCGCATGCGTCGAGGTCGCCGCCTGACTGACGCCGGCCGGGGTGAACTTGTTGTTCCCGTTCCCTTCCACGGGTACGACGATCAGCATGCCGATCATGAAGAGCACGCCCATCGCGCCCAGCACGACCATGCCTTGTCGCATCGATCCGATCATCTTCCCGAACGTCCACGGGAACGCGAACGGGATCATCAACATCAGCCACACGTAGAGAATGGCGACGAGCGGGTTGGGCGACTCGAACGGGTGCGCGCCGTTGACGTTGAAGAAGCCGCCACCGTTGTCGCCGAGCGCCTCGATCGGTGTCATGCTCGCGACCGGTCCGCCCGGGATCTTCTGCGAGGCACTCGCGGCGCCGGTGCTGTCGACGCTCTGGGTCGCGACCGTCGAGACCGACTTCGTGGCGTGGAAGTTCTGGATCACGCCCTGGCTCATGAACAGCAGGGCGAACACGATGCTCAGCGGGATGAGCACGCGCGTCGTGGTGCGGATCGTGTCGGTCCAGAAGCTCCCGAGCGTGGTCTGGCGGTTGCGCACGAGGGCACGGATGAACGCGGCGGCGAGCGCCATGCCGACGGCCGCGGAGATGAACTGGTGCCACACCAGCCCGAACATCTGGCTGAGGTGGCTCATCGTGGCTTCGCCGACGTAGTTCTGCCAGTTCGTGTTCGTCATGAAGCTGACGGTCGTGTTGAACGAGAGTGCCGGCGCGACCGCGCTCATGTGGTCAGGGTTGAGCGGGAGGTGCTTCTGGAGGCGGAAGACTGCGTAACTCAGCAACCCGCCGACGATGGTGAACACGAGCATCGCGCCGACGTACGCGGTCCATCGCTGCTCGCCTTCGGGGTCGATGCGGCAGGCGCGATACACCGTGTTCTCGATGGGCAGGAAGAACCGGTCACCCGGCGCCTTCCTGTTGGAATAGATCTTCGCCAGGTAGTTGCCCATCAAGGGCGTGCTGATGCACAGCAGCGCGATGACGAAGATGAGCTCGATCCATCCGGTCGTCGACATCACACACGCTCAGGATTGATCAACACGAACACCAGATACGCCGCGATGAGCACGGCGATCACGAGCCCAATTGCGTTGTCGCCACTCATGCCGCTGCCCTCCGCTGCTCCACTTGCGGCTCCGGCTCCGGTGCGCCAGTCAGGCCTTCGCGCAGCGCGACGTCATCGGGGCCGATGATCTTGTCGCAGGCGACTACGAAGAGCCCGGCGATGGCGAAGAACGCGAGCAGCACCGAGATGTAGATCAGATCTGCCATGTCTGCCTCCTAGGGAACTCACACCGAGTTAACGCCGAACTTTGCGCGGGATGCACGCCTCTTTACAGTGCGGTAGCGACCGGTTTGCGATTTCTGCGTTTCCTTAGCGGCTCGGTCAGAAGTGGCCGGCGAAGTGCTCGGCGAGCGGACCGAGCGCGAGCACCGGGAAGTAGGTCAAGCCAGTCACGATCACGGTCACGGCCATCAACATGACCGTGAACAACGGCGTGTCCGTGCGCAGCGTTCCCGCACTCGTGGGCACCACTCGCTTGCGCCCGAGCGCACCGGCGATGGCCAGCGCCGGGATGATGAGCAGGAACCGCCCGGCGAGCATTGCGATCCCGAGTGTCGTGTTGAACCATTGGGTGTTGGCCGAGATGCCCGCGAATCCCGAGCCGTTGTTGTGCGCGACCGACGTGTAGGCGTAAACGATCTCGGTCAGGCCGTGAGGACCCGAGGCGAACACCGAACGCAACGGTGAACCCATCACCAGCGTCGCCGCCGCGAACGTAAGGACGATCAGCGGCATGATCAGGATGTAGATCGCGGCGAGCTTCACGTCTGGGCCCCGGATCTTCTTGCCGAGGTACTCGGGTGTTCGCCCGACCATGAGCCCGGCGATGAAGACCGACACCAGGACGAGGATGAGCTTGCCCCACAGTCCGCTGCCGATCCCGCCGGGCGTGACCTCGCCGAGCATCATGTTGAACAACGGGAGCGAGCCGGCGAGCGGCACGTAGCTCTCGTGCGCGGAGTTCGACATGCCAGCGGCCGTGCCGGTGACCGCCGCCGCGTTGATCGCGGAGCCGGCCGTACCGATCCGGAGGTCCTTGCCCTCCAGGTTGCCGCCGGTCTGTGTCGACGTCGCGGCCACCGAGACGCCCGCCGGTGGCATCTTGTTGTTGCCGCGCCCTTCGAGCACGGCCGTGAGCGCGAGGGGCATGACGAACAGCACTGCCATCGACGTGAGCACGACCATGCCTTGGCGGAACGACCCGATCATCTTCCCGAACGTCCACGGGAAGGCGAACGGGATCATCGCCAGGAGCCACAGGATCCCCATGTTGGTGATCGGATTCGGGTTCTCGAACGGGTGCGAGGCGTTGGCGTTGAAGTAGCCGCCGCCGTTCAGGCCAAGCGCCTCGATGGGCATCCAGCTCGCCACGGGTCCGCCCGGGAGCTTCTGGGCCGTGACCGCTGCACCGGTGCTGTCGACCGTCTGGGTGGCCGTGGTGGTGACCGACTTCTGCGCGTGGAAGTTCTGGATCACGCCCTGACTCATGAACACGAACGCGAACACGATCGAGATCGGCACCAAGATGCGGGTGATCGAACGCACGAGGTCGACCCAGAAGTTGCCGATGGTGGTGTTGCGGGTGCGGGCAACGCCCCGGATGAACGCGGCGGCGATGGCCATGCCGACCGCGGCCGACAAGAAGAACTGCACGAACACGCCGATGAGCTGGGCAAAGATTCCCAGGGTCGCCTCGGGCACGTAGCTCTGCCAGTCGGTGTTCGTCATGAACGCGATCGACTCGCTGAACGACAGGCCCGGCTTCGTGTCGCCGAGGTGATCCGGATTCATCGGCAGGTGACCCTGGAGCCGGAACACGATGTACGTCAGGAGCACGCTCACCAGCGAGAACACGAGCACGGAGCGCGCGTACGCAGTCCAACGCTGCTCGCCCTCGGGATCGATCCCGGAGACCCTGTAGATGGCTCGCTCTACGGGCAGGAAGAACCGGTCTCCCGGCGCCTTCTTGTTTCCGTAGACCTTCGCCATGTAGTTGCCGAGCAGCGGCGTGCTGATGCACAGCAACAAGAGGAAGACGACGAATTCGATCCAGTTCGCGGTGCTCATGCGCAGGAGGATGCGCGGTTTCGACGCGAATGGGAAGGGAACTGACGAACGCCTAGCGCGTCCCGCCCGAACTTAACAACGCGCCGATCTTTGTTAACGGCTCGTTTCCGGGGCGCACGGGGTCTCCCCCACGACGCGGGCCGACACCGTGTCCTGCGTGCGCCGGCGCCGCAGCAGCAGCTGATCGCCCGGATCCGAGCGGGGAGACAGTGAGGCATTCATGTCGCGCCAGAACATCAACAGGCTGTGCGCGTGACTCGCGGGATCACCGACCTCGAGGTCGAGCATGACGCGCGACTCCGGGTGCGCCGGCCATCGGGCGACCACGAGCACCCGCTCGCCGCGTTCGGGATCGATCACGACGGCGTCGAGCCGGAGCTCCGGCCAGTCGGCGGCCCGAACGGGAAACGGGACGAGGAGCTTGGCGGCCAGGTCGCTCGAATCGCGCGCGCCCACGAAGATGAGGTGCGTCGCCCACGAGATGCTCGCCGCGACGCCGATCACCAGCACCGCGACCGCGACCATTCCCACCCGCGTCGCCTCTCGTCGCTTACGGCGCTACGCCGAACGGCGAGCCTCGGCGGGTTGACCGCACAACCTCACCAACGCTTCGTGGACCTCGGCGTTGCTGGCGTTGCGGCGAACCCACCATTGACGTGGGGCCGGAGCCGGCGGGATCGCGTCGACGCCCACCAGTAGCAATCGCGGCACTCCGGCCGCAGCCAGGTGCTCGACTCGGGCGACATCCCGGGGCCAACAACACACCGCAACCCCGTGCTCCGACACGAGATGCTCGATGAACTCGCGCTCCTCCGCCGCGGTCACGACGGGTCCGAACCAGACGCTGCACGGCACTACCGGCGTATCTGGGGGGCCACTTCGGGACGATGCCATATCGACTCCATTCGCCTCGATGATGCGTCATTGCGTCACCGACACCAGTCAACGACACTCCCGGCCGCCTCGCGGTCAGATTCGCGAAACTTCTGCGCCGTGTTGACGCCCCGGGAAGCGACTTAACGCGGTCTTTACGCGGCTACAGCGCGCGTCCGATCGCGTACGTGATGCTGATTCCGAAGACACAGCTGCCGACGACGAAACCGGCGCCGACCACCCGGCACACGGCGATCCGCAGCTTCTGCTCCGGGTGGATCTCCGGCGGAACGATGTACCACTCGTGCAACGCGCGCATCGACCGAACGGGAACGAGGAGCAGGGCGAAACCGAGTGCCGCCATCGCCGCGGCCGCGACGTACGCGAACACGCTCATCCCCGGATCCATACGATCACGGTACCTCCTCCGCGTCCTCCACCGATTGGTTGGCATGTCCAGTTCGCCACGCGCACGAAGACGCACGACGAGTACGAACCGGAGTGCGTCGGCGCGACGTCGCCGCGCCGACGCGGCCATCCGCGTCGCGACGCTGTCGGTGATCTGGGCCGTGGTCGTCGGTGCCGCATCGGTCGTCAGCGGAGTCGCCGCGGGCTCGGTTGCGCTCGTCGGGTTCGGTCTGGACTCGCTGATCGACGGCTCGGCGTCGGCCGCGGTCGTCTGGCGCTTCCGGGTCGAGCGCGACGACGCGGCACGATCCGAGAGCGTCGAGCACACTGCGCACCGGCTCGTCGCGATGGCGTTGCTCGTAGTTGCGCTCTACCTCGTGGTCGAGGGCTGCCATTCGCTCGCGACGCGAACCTCGCCTCACGAAACCGGGATCGGCATCGCGCTCGCGTTGGCGTCGATGCTCGTCCTGCCGGTGCTCGCGGTGCGCAAGCTTCGGCTCGCCCGCCGGTTGCGAAGCAAGACGCTCCGCGCCGATGGGGTGCTGAGCGGCGCGGGCGCGCTCCTCGCGTTCTTCGCCACGCTCGGCCTCGGGCTCGATCGCGCGTTCGGATGGTGGTGGTCGGACGCGCTCGCGGCGCTGGTCATCGCCGGAGTACTGGCTGCGGAGGGGCTGCGGGGACTCTCGAGCCGGCCCGCAGTGATCAGTGCACGCCGAGACCCGAGACCACGAGGTCGATCAGCTTGATCCCCACGAAGGGCGCGACGACCCCTCCCAACCCGAAGACGGTGATGTTCCTGCGAAAGATCTGCTGCGCGCTCGCGGCTTTGAAGCGGACACCGCGCAGGGCCAGTGGCACGAGCAGCACGATGATGATCGCGTTGAAGATCACCGCCGAGAGGATCGCCGAGTGCGGGTTGTTCAGGTGCATGACGTTCAGCGTGCCGAGCGCAGGGAGCACGCCCTGGAACATCGCCGGGACGATGGCGAAGTACTTCGCGACGTCGTTCGCGACGGAGAACGTCGTGAGCGCGCCGCGCGTGATCAGTAGCTGCTTGCCGATCTCGACGACCTCCAGAAGCTTCGTGGGGTCGGAGTCGAGGTCGACCATGTTCCCGGCTTCCTTGGCTGCCTGGGTGCCGGTGTTCATGGCGACGCCCACGTCGGCCTGTGCGAGTGCGGGCGCGTCGTTCGTGCCGTCGCCGGTCATGGCCACCAGATCACCCGCGGCCTGCTCCTGACGGATGCGCTCGAGCTTCTGCTCGGGCGTCGCCTCGGCCATGTAGTCGTCGACGCCGGCCTCGGCCGCGATCGCGGCTGCCGTGAGCGGGTTGTCGCCGGTCACCATGATCGTGCGGATGCCCATCGCCCGCATGTCGGCGAAGCGCGCCGTGATGCCCGTCTTCACCGTGTCCTTGAGGTGGATCACGCCCAGCACGCGGGGGCCGTCCGCGACAACGAGCGGCGTTCCCCCCGAGCGGCCGACGCGGTCGAGCACCGCGCCCAGGTCGTCGGGCACCTGGCCGCCCTGCTCGACAGCCCAGGCGCGCACCGCGTCGCCGGCGCCCTTGCGGATCGACCGTCCGTTCCATTCGACGCCGCTCATGCGGGTGTAGGCGCTGAACGGCAGGAGCTGCGAGCCGGGCATGTCGACGGGCTCGATGGCGTAGTGCTCGCGGACGAAATCGACGAT
>CAZLEC010000253.1:0-6497 GCA_964558245.1 uncultured Burkholderiales bacterium
TCGACAGCTCGTGGTCGTCGGAGTAGAGACCGAACAGCGAGAGGTTCGGGTGCATCACCTGCACGTCGACGCCGTCGAAGTCCATGTCTTCGAGAATGTGCTCGGGGTCACCCTCCGGCATCCGGCCGCCGGTCTGGCGATACCGGGAGATCGTCCAGCCCTCGTACCCCGACGTGTGCAACTTGCGGAAGATCCGCGCGCCGCCCTCTACGAACGGCTCGATCTCGAAGTCCTCTTCCCACACCGCGCGATCGCGCAGGTGTTTCGGCAGGCGGGTGCGGAAGAGGTCGGTGGGCTCGAGGAGATGCCCATCGGCGGAGACGACGAAATCCTTCTCGATCATGGCGTCAGCGTACTTCCCGTCGGTAAACCAACCGGTCGGTACAATACCGCGTCCGATTGCACGCTCCGAGGGGGAACCCCGTGGCCCAGCGGTGGAAACAACGCCCGGAAGGCTCGACCTGGGGCGACTGGGGCGACGACGACGAGCTCGGCCGCATCAACCTGCTCACCCCCGAGAAAGTGCTCCAGGGCGTGCGCGAGGTCGAGGCCGGCGTCAGCTTCTCGCTGAGCCTCCCGCTCGACTTTCCCGGCGGCACCGCGCTGAACCAGCGCCGCTACCCGCCGCGCCTCGCACCCACCGAGGACCTCGACGGCAATCCCGAGGTCTTCTACAACGTCCACCAGAGCGAGATCCCGAAGTACGGCAGCCCGCGCCACGTCGACGTGTGGGCCGACGACCAGGTGACGCTCTGGCTGCAGTACTCGACGCAGTGGGACTCACTCGCGCACGCGGGCGCCGAGTTCGACGCCGACGCCGACGGCGTGGAAGAAGCGGTCTATTACAACGGGTACCGGGCCGGCGACGACCTCGTCGGGCCGAAACAAGACGCCGAAGGCAACGGCGGCAACCACGCGTGCTTCGCGAAGCACCTCGGCCTGGAGCACATGGCCTTCCACGGCGTGCAGGGCCGCGGCGTGCTCATCGACCTCGCGCACCACCTCGGCCACGAGTTCCGCGGCGTCGACCGGAAGACGCTCGAAGAGATCATGACGGCCGACAACGTCGTGGTCGAGCCGGGCGACATGGTGCTCTTCCACACCGGCTTCGCGACCGAGGTGCTGAAGTGGGACCGCAACCCCGATCCCGTGAAGATCCACGCGATGTGCACGTACCTGGACGCGCGTGATCCGGAGATGCTCGAGTGGATCACGGATTCGCAGCTGTCAGCGTTGGTCGCGGACAACTACGCGGTCGAAGGCTTGGTCGGCGGACCACGCGTCGAAGGGCGTCATTCGCTGCTGCCGATCCACCACCTCTGCCTGTTCAAGCTCGGCGTGCCGCTCGGGGAGATGTGGTATCTGCACGAGCTCGCGACCTGGCTGCGCGCGCACAACCGCAGCCGCTTCCTGCTCACCGCTCCCCCGCTGCGCCTGCCCGGCGCCGTCGGCTCCCCGCTCACTCCGGTGGCGACTGTCTGACGCGCGAATCGCGCCTTATTTTTCCGCATGTTTTCGTTGATATCGAACGTATGTTCGTATAGCATGACGGCATGGAGATCAGTGCTCCACCGCGGGTTGGCTCGTTGCCAACCTGCAGCTGGCGTCGGGCGAGGCAGCGCCCCCCGTCGCGATCGTCAAGGGCGGCAGCCTCATCTTCTGATGCGGTGATTCATTTGTTGCTCCGTGCCCGCACCGGGCACGGAGCAACGAATGCGCGCGTGCACAGTCGTCGCGTCGTCAGACCGATCGTGACAGCTTGAACGCCTGGTACTCGTTCCCTCGCACCCTCGCGATCTCCTTGAACAGCTTGGGGCGGCCGGCCGAGTTGAGGAGGTAGCGGCGGGCCTTGCCGG
The DNA here is from genome assembly GCA_964558245.1 of uncultured Burkholderiales bacterium. GTDB lineage: Bacteria > Actinomycetota > Acidimicrobiia > IMCC26256 > PALSA-610 > JBBQER01. Next base: position 1,857 of record CAZLEC010000253.1, read on the forward strand.
GGATGTTGGCTCCGAAGAAGTAGCTGCTCTCCCCGAAGGAGGGTGGCAGCGCGGCGACGGTGTCGATCATGTTGGTCCACTGCGCTTCGGCTGCGGCATCGACTTCGATCGTGTCGTAGCCGTGGTCGCGGACGTAGACAAGCGTGTCGGTGATGAAGTCGACCTGGTCGCCGTTGTAGCGCGGATTGTTGCCGGCCGCCGCGTGCGGTCCGCCGGGGAAGAAGCAGTTCGGGAAGCCCGCGGTCTGCACTCCGAGAAAGGTCTTGGGCCCGTCGGCCCAGTAGTCGGTGAGCGCGAGGCCGTGCCGGCCGCGGATCCCCATGCGCCGGAGCGCGCCGGTGCCGAAGTCGAAGCCGGTCGCCCACACCACGATGTCGAACTCGCGCTCACCCTCGGACGTCTCGATCCCGTGCTCGTTCATGCGGATGATCGGCGTCTGCTTCAGGTCGACGAGCGAGACGTTCGGGTTGTTGTACGCCTCGTAGTAGCCGTTCACGAACGGCGGCCGTTTCTCGGCGAAGCGATGATCGGGGATCAGCTTCGCCGCGGTCGCGGGATCCTTGACGATGCTCCGGATCTTCGCGGCGATGAACTCGCACCACTCCGCGTTCGCGGCGGGATCGAGGAGCAGGTCGGTGTAGTTGCTCGTCAGCTTCGAGAAGCCGGGACTGTTCCACATCTTCTCGAAGAACGCGAGCCGCGCTTCTCGCGAGTCGTCGAACGTTGCGCGATCGTGCACGGGATGGAGGAAGCCGCTCACCGACGTGTTCAAGGTTTCGCGTATCGCCTCGAAGTCGGCGCGGAGTTGCGCCTGCTCTTCGGGGGTGATCGGTCGGTTGTTGAGCGGCGTGCACCAGTTGGCGCTGCGCTGGTACACCGTGAGCGACGCGACCTCGCCCGCGATCACCGGGATCAGCTGGACACCACTCGATCCCGTGCCGATGACGGCGACGCGCTTGCCCGCGAAGTCGAGCGGCGTCGCGGGCCACAGCCCGGTGTGCAGCGACTCGCCGGCGAACTGGTCGCGTCCGGGCACGTCGGGGAAGTACGGCACCGACAACACCCCGGTCGCCGCGATGAAGAAACGCGTGCGGTACTCCGCGCCGTCGGCCGTCGTCACCGTCCAGCGCCCCGTTGCCTCGTCGTACACGGCCGACGCGACCTTGGCGTCGAAGCGCATGTCGCGGCGCAGGTCGAAGCGGTCGACGACGTGGTTGAGGTAACGCTCGGTCTCCGGTTGCTCGGCGAAGTGCTCCTGCCACTCCCACTCGTCGAACAGCTCGCGCGAGAACAGGTAGGCGTAGGTGTAGCTCTCGGAGTCGAAGCGCGCGCCCGGGTAGCGGTTCCAGTACCACGTGCCGCCGACGCCACCGCCGGCCTCGAGCAACCGGGCCGAGAAGCCCGCTTCCCGCGCGCGGTACAACTGGTAGATGCCGGTGATGCCGGCGCCGACGACGAGCACGTCGACGTCGGACTCGAGGGACTGCATCGAATTATTGTACCGACCGGTCGGTTGCGGTACGTTCCCCGCATGGCTGACCGACCTCGCTATCGAGTCGTCCAGTGGACCACGGGCAATGTCGGCAAGAGCTCGGTGCAGGCGATCGTTGCGAACTCGATGCTCGAGCTCGTGGGTTGTTACGCGTGGTCGCCCGGGAAGGTCGGCCGCGACGTCGGCGAGCTCTGCGGGATCGCACCGTTGGGCCTCACCGCGACCGACGACGTCGACGCGCTGCTCGCGCTGGAGCCCGACTGCGTCGTGTACAACCCGATGTGGACCGACACCGACGAGCTCGTGCGCATCTTGTCGGCGGGCGTGAACGTCGTGTCCACTGCCGCGTTCATCACCGGCCACAACTTGGGCCCGGGCCGCGAACGGATCGTGGAGGCGTGCCGGCGCGGCGGCTCGACCATGTTCGGCACCGGTGTGAGCCCGGGCTTCGCCCAGCTGTTGGCCATCGTGTCGGCGACGATCTGCGACCGGGTCGACAAGATCACGGTCAACGAGGCCGCGGACACGACCTATTACGACTCGCCCGCGACCGAGATACCAGTAGGCTTCGGCAAGCCGATCGACTCCCCCGACCTGCAGGCCATGACCGCGCAGGGCACGGCCGTGTTCGGCGAAGCCATACGGCTGATCGCCGACGCGCTCGGCGTCGAGCTCGATGATGTGCGCTGCGAGGCCGAGTATGCGCAGACCACCGCCGACCTCGACCTCGGGTCGTGGAGCATCCCGGCCGGCTGCGTCGCGGGGGTCGCGGCCAGCTGGAAGGGATCCGTCGGCGGCAAGGTCGTCGTCGAGCTCAACCTGTTGTGGCGCAAGGGCCAGACACTCGATCCCGACTGGAAGATCGAGCAAGACGGTTGGGTGATCCAGATCGACGGGCGGCCCACGGTGACGGCCAAGATCGGTTTTCTCCCGCCGCCCGACTTCGAGGCCGAAACCATCGCCGACTTCATGGTGCTCGGACACATCATGACGGCGGCGCCCCCGCTCAACGCGATCCCGGCCGTCGTGGCCGCCCCACCCGGCATCGCGACGTACACCGACTTGGCGCTGGTGTTGCCCCGCGGGACCGTGTCGCTGGCGTGACGACCGTTGACCGGAAGTCGGCGCTCGCGGGGCCCAACGCGATGGACCCGGAGTTCCCCGACCGCGTTCCGAAGCAGCGTTACTACGACCCCGACTTCTACCAAATGGAAGTCGAGTCGTTGTGGCCGCGCGTGTGGCAGATGGCGTGCCGCCTCGAGGAGATCCCGCGACCGCACGATTTCGTCGAGTACGAGATCCTCGATCAGTCCGTCATCGTGGTACGCACCGACGACATGGGCGTGCGCGCGTTCCAGAACGCGTGCCGGCACCGCGGCGTCAAAGTGGTCGTGGGCGCCGGCACCTGCGCGCACGGTTTCACCTGTCCGTTCCACGGTTGGTGTTACGGCGCCGACGGCACGAACACCGCGGTGCCGCGACGGAAGGGGTTCGCCGAGCACAACTTGCAGCCCGGCGACATCGACCTCGTCCCCGTGCGTTGCGAGACGTGGGGCGGCTGCGCCTGGATCAATTTCGACGACGACGCCCCGCCGGTGCGGGACTGCATGGAGCCGGCCGCGACCATCCTCGACGCGTGGCACGTGGAGTCGTTGCGCACCGAGAAGTGGTACGCGGCGCGCCTCCCGGTGAACTGGAAGCTCGCGATCGAGGCGTTCGTCGAGAGTTACCACGTGGTGGTGACGCATCCCGAGATGGACATTCCCGGAATGCGGTATTCGCTGCGGCCCGGCGCGCCGTTCGACCCTCGAGCCTTCATCGAAGCGGAAATCGACTACCTGCGCGTGTTGAGCGAGGGCATGGACGGGATGGTGCACGCGAACGACGTGCGCGTCGCGGAGGGCCTGCGCGGCCTCGAGTTCCCGGCGGATCCGGCGCTCGCGATCGCGGCCTGGAATCGCGCGCTCAACGACGCGGTGATGAGCTGGCACCGGACGCGGGGCGCCGGCGTCCCCGACCTCAACGCGCTCGACGCGCAAGGATTCAACGAGACCTTCTACCAGTGCTTCCCGCACTACTTCGTGTTGCCCATGTACAGCAGCGCGTCGTCGTACCGCTTCCGCCCGTTGGGACCGGAGGAGACGCTGATGGAGATCTGGTCGCTCGCTCGGTTCCCGGAAAACGAGCAGCCGGAGCGGGTCGCGCCGCCGGAGCGGTGGGAGGCCGACGACCCCCGCTGGCCGCCGATCCCCGCGCAGGATTTCTCGAACCTGCCGCGCCAGCAGCAGGGTCTGCACGCGAAGGGCTTCGAGTACATGCGGCTGTCGGAACGGGCCGAGGGTCACATCTCGAACTTCGAACGGACGCTCGACGGCTTCCTCGCCGGACTTCCATACGACAAGCTGCTCTCGGCGCTCCGGTCGGTGAACGTCGCGCCGTTCGACAAGCCCATCCTCGACATCGGGATCTGACATGACGTACGCAGAGGTCGTCGAAGGCATACGCGCCACCATCGCCGCGTACACCCAGGCGCTCGACGACGGTCGCACCGACGATGTGGTCGCGACCTTCTGTCCCGACGGCGTGTGCGACATCCCGGGCATGGGAACCCACGAGGGCCACGACGCGCTCCGCGCCGCGTACGCCAAATGGCGGCCGCGGCGGCCCCAACGCCACCTGGTCGTCAACACGCTCGTCACCGACTGGAGCGACCACGAGGCCCGCGCGACCAGCGACGTGGTGTTCATCCTGAAGGGCGACGACGGCTGGGGGATCCAGATCGTGGGCCGTTACCACGACACCCTGCACCACGCCGACGGCACGTGGCGATTCCACCGGCGGGCGGCTGAGTTCGAGACGTAGCGCCGCGGCTATCTTGCAACCTGACACGCACGTCATGTCCCGACCCGTACCGGGGGAAACCGTGGAGCTACCGAAGATCATCAGCGTCGACGACCACGTCGTCGAGCCTGCGCACGTGTGGCAAACCTGGCTGCCCGAGAAGTACCGCGAGAAGGGACCGCGGGTCGAGCGCAAGCGATGGGGCGCGTTCCGGCTGAAGAAGGGCGCCAAGTACGAGATGACCGAGGATCCGGAAGGCGAATGGGGCGACGCCTGGATCTACGAGGACAAGGTCATCTACGTGCAGA
>CAZLEC010000254.1:0-6496 GCA_964558245.1 uncultured Burkholderiales bacterium
GCCGTGGCGCAGCAACACGAGCGTGTAGGTCAAGATCGTTCCCTTCGGGCCACGGCGTCTCCGAAGCCCATTCTGTCGCGCGGTGTGCGCGCGACGCCGTAGCGTGCTCCGAATGCCGGATCTCCACGTGGTCACCCTCTGCACGGGCAATGCCGCCCGCTCGGTCATGGCCGGGGCCATCCTGCGCGAGCACGTTCCCGGACTCGTCGTGTCGACCTCGGGCACCCACGTGATCGAGGGCATGCCCATGAGCTGGCGAACCCGCGACGCCATCGCCTCGCTCGACATTCCCGTCCCGAACCACCGCAGTCGCCAGGCGACGGCCGCCGAGCTCGATCACGCCGATCTCGTGATCGCGCTCTCTCCCGAGCACGTGGCGTGGATGCGACGCGTGCACCCGCAAGCCGCGCCGCGCACTGCCACGCTCAAGCGCCTCGTGCGCGATCTCCCGGCCGGACCGGCGCCGCTGGCGGAGCGGCTCGCGCCGATGAAGCTCGACCAGGTCGAGCTCGATCCGTGGGAAGCCGTGGTCGACCCCGCCGGCGGTGATCTCGACGTCTTCATCGCCTGCGCCCGGGAGATCGCCGACCTCCTCCACGAACTGATCCCGCGTCTTTAAGCTTATGAGATGCCGCTCGACCTCGCCGCGCTGGTCGCGCCCGGGCACACCGCGCTCGTGCTGCAGGAGGTGCAGAACGGCGTGGTCGGCTCGCCCTCGGTGCTGCCCGCGCTCGCCGACGCGGCCGCGGCCGTCGACCTCGTCGCGCACTGCGCGCAGCTCGCCGAGGCCGCTCGCGCCGCGGGTGTGACCGTCGTCCACTGCACCGCGGAGACGCGCACCGACGGCAAGGGCGCCAACCGCAACGCCCGGCTCTTCATGGGCGTGCAGCACGCGCCGGTGAAGCTGGCGCCCGGCAGCGATGCGGTGCAGGTGCCCGCCGAGATCGGGGTGACGGCCGCCGACATCGTGCTGGCCCGTTACCACGGCCTCGGACCGATGACCGGCACGCAACTCGATCCGGTGCTCCGTAACCTCGGCGTCACCACGATCGTGGGCGTAGGCGTGTCGCTCAACGTCGGCATGACGAATCTCGCGTTCGACGCGGTCAACCGGGGCTACCAGATCGTCATCCCCCGCGACGCCGTGGCCGGGGTGCCCGCCGACTACGGCCAGGCCGTGCTCGACAACACCTTGAACGTGATCGCGACGCTCACGACCACCGCCGACGTGTTGCAGGTGTGGCGCCGCTAGGTCGCGGGCCCCGTCGCCACTCGCGCGGCTCCCGACAGCCAACGACAGGCCGCGGCCCCGGTTACGGTCTCCCGATCTCGCTCCACGACTCGCCGCAGACGACCGCAGCCGAGGTGTTCGGCCTCGACGACATCGTCGGTTACACGCGCTCTCCGACCGACGTGGTGCGGCTGATCCTCTTCGGGATCGCGACGGTCGCACTGCTCGCGTTGACACGATGGGCCCAGAGCACCGTCCTCGCGTTCGAGGGCGACGTGGTCGCATTGTTCGCCGGCCTGAACCCGTCGGTCCAGCATGCGCTCAGCCAGGCGCTCGCGATCGCCGCCGGCATGATGGGACTGGCGGTGTACGTGCCACCGCTGTTCCTGAAGCGGTACCGGCTCATCGGCTACATCGTCGTCGCCAACCTCGCCACCGCGCTCCTCGTCGCGGCGGCGACGTGGTGGTTGAACCAGGCCGCCTCCCAGTCGCTGCTCGCGACGGTGGTCGACCGGTTCGGCGCCACTTCGAGCGGTTCGCTCAATCTCTGGACGCTCGCCCAGCTGACGTCGTCGTTCGTCATCCTGGCCCCGTTCGTGGGGCGGCGGTGGCGGCAGGCCGGGATGGTGATCCTCGCCACCTTCGTGCTGGGCCGCATCGTGCTCGTCTCCGGCTTGCCCGCCGAGATCTTCCTGGTCGTGGCCATCGGCGCGACCGTCGGCGTCGCGGTGCTCCTCGCCTTCGGGCGCCCGAATCGGCGCCCGACCACGACCCAGGTGGGGGAGGCGCTCGCGGCGAGCGCGCTGCCGCCCGTCGAGCTGCAACCGTTCGCGCTCGGGCTGCGCGGCGCCCGGTGGTACGTCGCGACCGACGACGACGGCGCCCGATACCTGGTCAAGGTGCTGAGCCCCGACGAGCGCTCCGTGGATCTCCTCTACCAGACCTATCGGTACCTGCGCTTCAAGAACGTCGGCGACGAGCGCCCGTTCTCGTCGCTCCGGCGATCGATCGAGCACGAGGCGTTCGTCGCGCTCCAGGCGCGGGATGTGGAGGTCGCGACGCCTCGCATGCGCGCCATCGCGCAGGTCGGCGACGACTCGATGCTCATTGCGTACGAGATGATCGACGGCCGGCGCCTCGATCACATGGACGGGCACGAGGTCTCGGATCAGCTCCTGCGTGACCTTTGGCGGCAAGTCGCGCGGTTGCGCGAGCACCGCATCGCCCATCGCGACCTGCGGCGGGCCAACGTGCTCGTCGACGGCGCCGGTGAGCCGTGGATCACGGGCTTCGCGTTCAGCGAGGTCGCCGCGACTGACGACCAGGTCGACGGCGACGTCGCCCAGCTGCTCGCCGCGCTGTCGCTCACCGTCGGCGCCGACCGCGCCGTAGCCGGCGCGGTGGACGTCCTCGGTCAGCAGGTGGTGGGGGCCGCGCTGTCACGGTTGCAGCCCAACGCGCTCAGCGACGCGACGCGGGCCGCGCTGTCGGAGCGCCCGGGCCTCCTGGAACAGCTGCAAGACACCGTCGCGGAGCGTTGCGCGGTGAGCGAGCCAAGCTACGTCCCGCTCGAACGGATCAGCCGGCGGCGCATCTTCACCGCGGTGACGCTCGTCGCGATCACGTACTTCCTGCTGCCGCAGCTGGCCGACCTGCCGGGCGTCGTCCGCGAGATCGGCGCCGCCAACTGGGGCTGGGTCCCGCTGGTCGCGTTGTTCTCGGTCATGACGTATGTCGGCGCCGCGCTCGGTATGGGCGGCGCGGTGCCGGCCCGCCTGCGCGCGGTCCCGACGTTGCTCGCGCAGTTCGCCGCGTCGTTCACGAGCAACCTCGCGCCCGCCGGCGTCGGCGGCATGGCGCTCAACGTCCGGTACCTGCAGAAGTCGGGCGTGGACGGGGCCGTGGCGGCGTCGAGCGTCGGCCTCAACGTGGTAGCCGGCTTCGCGGTCCACATGGTGCTCTTGATCGTCTTCTTGGTGTGGGCGGGACAATCCGCGGTCGGCTCGATCTCGGTGCCCAGCTGGTCGGTCGCCGCTGTCGGCGTCGGCGCGGTCGCGGTACTGGTCGCGGCGGCGTTCGCGATCCCCGCGCTGCGCAAGATGCTGGCGACGAGGCTCGTGCCCGTGCTTCGCCGCGCGCTGAGCGGTCTTGCCGCGGTGATCCGGAGTCCCGGCAAGATCGCGTTGCTGCTCGGCGGTTCCGCCGTGATCACGCTGAGCTACGTCCTCGCCATCTACTTCTCGATCGTCGCGTTCGGAGGCGGACTCGACCTGGCCCAGGTCGGTGCCGCGTATCTCGTCGGTTCGGCCATCGCCACCGTCGCGCCTACGCCGGGCGGGCTCGGCGCGTTCGAGGCGGCCGTCGTCGCGGCGCTCGTGAGCGCAGGCATGTCGAGCACCACCGCGGTGCCGGCCGTGTTCCTGTTCCGGCTCGCGACCTTCTGGCTGCCGATCCTCCCCGGCTGGATCGCGTTCGGTCACCTGCGGCGAGCCGATTTCGTGTAGCCCTACGGCGCGGCGCGCACCGTTCGCTCGAGGATCCCGAGCGTGGCTTTGAGCGCCGATTCGGGGATGATCGGCCACGCGCCGTTCGACTTCCACTGCTCGCCGACCTTCGACCAGTCGTAGATCGAAGTGACGACCGTGCCGCCGGCAACCGGTTCGAGCCGGTATCCGTAGTAGTGCCCGATGCTCGGGAACCCTTTGCCCGACACTTCCCAGGTGATGAACCGGTCCTGCTCGTAGCCGGTGATCGTGACGATCACGTCGTACTTGCCCATCGGCAGGTCACCCAACGACTCGCGGTCCATGTGGATCACGAACGTGTCGCCGACTGCTCCGGCGGCCTCGCCGGTCGAGCTCTGCAACATGCCGGAAGCATCGATCGCGACGTGGCCCTGCGGGTCGCACACCACCCGGAAGATGTCGGCCGCGTCGGCCGGGATCGTCCGCTGAACTTCGAATCGTTCGCTCATCGTCGGCATCATGACACGCACGCACCCCGGCTATCCGCACACGCCTCCGGCGGCCGCGCCCGAAGTGCGCGGTATCGTGGCCGTGTGGCGCACCGGACGTGCCCTACCTGCGGATGCGCCTTCAAGGCCCCGGGCCGAAGGCCGCCCGCCATCGTCGTCGACTCGGGCGTGACCTACGCGATGCTCCGGTCGAGGATCCTGCGGACCAGCCGCATTCTCCACGAGTGCGAGCCCGAACCGCCCCGGGGCGCGGGTAGCGGCACTGCCGGCCAGCCCGCGAAACCGAAGCCGCCGCAACCCTCGGGATATTCGCGCGCGGCTGTTGACCTTCCCATCGCAAACTGATCCCGCCGAGAGCCGCAACGCCGCGACGGCGAGAGTGCCACCGGCACCCAAGTGTCGGTAAATGGCTCCTGTTGTCCCGCGCTTTCGCGGCACACTTGGGGCTGTGCGAAGCGACCCGAGACGCGACCCGCGAGGCGACAAGGACGGCAGCCCGCGGCGGCTCTGGGTGGAGCTCGCCGACCCACGGCGGCTCGACAGGTACGAAGGGACGGTGGCGTACTTCGGAAGACTTCCGACTCGGTTCGTCGGCGTCACCGGGCTCGACGCGGCGCATTGTTGGCGCTTGTTCTACGAGCTCTTTCGGATCGGCACGCCTCGTTCCGTACGCACTGCCGTCTGGGACATCGACGTGAGCACGCTCGACCACGTGCCGACCGGAAATCCCGCCGCGCTCGGGGTCTGGTACGCCGGCCGGTAGCGCCGCACTCGGCGGTCGGGTGTTCTCGTGAATGTGATGTGATGACGCGCACGATCGAGCACCGGATACGACGGAGCATGCATGACCGCGATGCAGCAATCGCACCAGAGCGTCCGATCGCTCTTCCTCGAAGGCGCGCAGGTTGTCTGCGAAGCTGTCGCCGACGACGCCGTTGCCGGCCGGTGGACGGAGCGGTCCGTCCTCGAGGATCAGACCATCGGCAGCGTCGCGGCACACGTCGCGCGCGGCGGTGTGTGGGTGGTCGATGACTACCTCGACATCGAACCACCGGGCGGGCTGCCTCACATCGATTCGGCAGTTCAGTACTTCGTCCGTTTCGTGGAGTCGTCAACCGCCGACCAGCACCGTGATATCCGCGACCGCGGCGCGCAGATCGCGGCCGACGGACCCGCTGCGCTTGCGGTCATGGTCCGATCCCGGCTCGAATCGCTCGCCACGCGCCTGGCCGACGAAGCACCCGACCGCGTCGTGCTCGTGGCTCAGGGCACCGTGACCATGGGACTCGACGAGTATCTCGAGACCCGTATCGTCGAGCAGGTCGTGCACCTCGATGATCTCGCCCGTTCGATCGGCCGCGACCCATGGCCGGTCCCGCCCGCAGCCCAAGATCTCGTCATCCAAGTCGGGTGCGGCATCGGACTCCAACGGCACGGCGCGACCCAGATGATGCGCTGCCTGTTCCGATCGCAACTCGACCCAGTGCTGCCAGTGTTGTGACCCGCAAGGTTCGGTGTGGAGAAGGTCCGAAGGCCGCAACGATTCACAGGGGTCAGCGCCGCAGGCCCGCCGACGCCGAGCAATGTCCCTCGGACGCTCTGGGATCACGAACCGCGTCAGTCGAGCAGCGCGGTGAGCTTCTTCGGCGCGAGGCTCCGGTAGCTCTCGGTCACGAGTTCACGGATCTCCTCCCAGTCGGCGTCGTCGGTAAGCAGCACTCCGATTCGGTCCCGGCCGCCTCGCGGGGCGAAGAACGGGTGGCCAAAAGACAGCAGCGCGTCGCGTTCGTCCGGGTCGGCACGCAACACCAGCAGCGGGACGGGCTCGCCTTCGGGGCCTGCCCGTGCCACGAGCAAGCAGAACGACCTGCGACGGATGTCGAACGAGTGCGCCGTCGATCTCGTCGTGGTGAGTGGAGCATCTACCCGCACGGTCACCTCGGGGAGCGCCAGACATAGCGTGGTGACGCGCTCGAGGAGTTCCTGCGCGACCTCTATGGGTGCGTTCGCTCGAGCTTCGTCGTCGGCGGTGCTGCTCACGCCGAACATTTGTACTGCGCTCCAACACGTGGCGAAAGGGTTTGCTCCGTAATCGAAGTTTCGGCCCCGAGGGCAGCCACCCCGGTGCTTCTTGTTTTCCCTCGAGGTCTACCGGCCGCCCGCTCGTGGTGTCGGAGTCAGAGGCAATGGTCGCGCGCTGCGAAACCACGGTACGAAGCTCATTCGCGTTCTTTGCGTGTTCGAGGTGGTGTGTTCGGTGGTGGGCCCAGCACAGGAGTGTGAGGTTGTCG
>CAZLEC010000255.1:0-6489 GCA_964558245.1 uncultured Burkholderiales bacterium
GTTCATGATGTAGACGCCGTCGGGACGCATGACCCGGTCGACCTCGCGTAGGAACTCGCGGGTCGTGAGGTGCCACGGCACCGAGAGGCTCGCGAACGCGTCGCCCACCACGAGGTCCTCCGAGCTCGGCCGGAGCTTCCGGATCCCGATCCGCGCGTCGCCGATGCGCACTTGCAGCGCGTCCGACGTGCGCAAGCCGAGCTTCTCGCGTCCGACCTTCAGCACCGCCGGGTCGATCTCGAGCACGAGGCTCTTCGTGCCGGGATACTCCGCCGCGAGATAGCGCGGCAGCGTGAACCCTCCGCCGCCGATGTGGAGCGCGTCGAGCGCCTGGTGATTCGGGAACGCGTCGGCGATCGCGTCGCCGAAGAGAATCTCGTACGGGAACGAGAGGTCCGTCGGGTCTTTGAGATCGACGCGGCTGTGCTCCAGGTTGTCGAGCCAGAGGATGCGGTCGCTCGGGCGTGTCGGGTCGCGCTCGACGCGGATGCAGAAGTACGCGCTCTCGACCTGGCACGGAGCGTGCGCGCTCGCGCCGACGGTCGCGGCCACGGCGGCGAGCACGGCGACGATCGTGACGACCGCGCCGCCGCGCCGGGAGAACCAGAGTGCGAGCGCCGCGCCGACCACGATGAGCGTCGTGCCGAGCGCGAAGATGGTCGTGCTCGTCGGCGTCGTGGCGGTGAGCAGGTAGCCGGTCACGAACGTGCCCACGAGCGCGCCCGAGGTGGAGATACCGCTCAGGCGGCCGACCACGCCGCCGGTGCGGTGCAGGTCGTGGAGTTGCAACTTCACGACCATCGGCGTCACCGCGCTGAGCACGACCGCCGGCAGGAAGAATCCGGCGAAGGTGAGGAGCAGCGTCGTGCCCCGCCCGCCCGGGCCACCCTGGTCGCCGAGGGCGCGGATGATCGGCACGGTGAACAGCGCGAGCACCCCTCCGAGGCACACCGTGGGTCCGAGGAGCCGTCTCGGATCGAACCGGTCGGCCAGCTTGCCGCCGACCCAGGCGCCGGCGGCGATCCCCGCGAGCACGGTGCCGATGATCGAGGTGTACGTCTCGAGGCTGATGCCGACGTAGGGGGCGAGGAGCCGCCCGGCCAGGATCTCGAGCATCAGCACCGCGGCCGAGCACACGAAGACGAGCACCGCCGCGACGAGCTTCGACATCGGAGAAGTCTCGCAGGGCCGCATCGCGCTCTTGCCGTATCGAACATACGTTCGATACGGTTGCGAGATGGGCAGCCAGGCGGAGATCGCAGACCCGGGTATTGCTCCGCCGTCATCCCCTCGCGACGTCGAGGCCCGGGCTCGGCTGCGCGCAGTTGCGGCGCGCACGCAGCCGTTCGTCGCGGCGGGCGATCGCCGGCTGCCCGTCAGCGGGTTGCTCGGCGAGCTCCTCCCGGCCGGTGGCGTGCAGCGGGGGAGCACCATCGCCGTCGACGGATCGCCGGGTTCGGGCTCGACCACCGTCGCGCTGGCGCTCGCGGCGGCCGCCACCGCTGCGGGCGAGTGGGCCGCGGTCGTCGATCCCGGAGGCACGCTCGGCGCGCGTTGCGCGGCCGAGGCGGGCGTGGTGCTCGAGCGGCTGGCAGTCGTGCGGCGCGCACCTCCCGACCGGTGGGGCGCAGTGGTCGCGGCCCTGCTCGACGGGATCACGGTGGTCGTCGCGGCAGTACCGCCTCGCGTCCGGCTGGGCGACGCGCGCCGTTTGGTGGCGCGCGCCCGCGAGCGCGGCGCGGTGCTCGTGGCGTTCGGCGCGTGGCCGGTCGAGGCGGCGGTGCGGGTGCACACGGGCCCGAGCCAGTGGCGCGGGCTCGGTGAGGGAATGGGCCTGCTCGAAGCACGCGACCTCAATGTCCGCGTCGATGTGAAAGGCCGCGGGTACGCGCGGGCGGGATGACGCGTACGTGCTGCGTGTGGTGTCCCGACTGGCCGGTGGTCGCGGCGCGCCACCGGGATCCGTCGTTGCGGGCCGTGCCCGTGAACGTGTGCGAACGGGTCGGCGCGCGCGAGGTCGTGCGCGCGGCGTCGGCCGAGGCCCGCGCGGCCGGCGTGACGCGCGGCATGCGAAGGCGGGAGGCCGAGGCTCAGTGCCCCGACGCGGTGTGTGTCGACACCGACGACGCGCTCGAGGCCCGCACGTTCGAGATCGTCGCACGCGCGGTCGAGGAGCTCACGCCGCGTGTCGTGCTCGACCGCCCGGGTTTGTGTGCCTTCCCGACCCGCGGGCCTTCGCGTTATTTCGGCGGCGACGACGCGCTCGCCCGCCGGGTGCACGAAGGAGTTGTGTCCGCGCTCGCCGGCCTCCACCACGATGGGCCGGCCGACGAGATCAGGATCGGTATCGCCGACGGTGGGTTCGCGGCGCGGCTCGCGGCGCGCCGCGCCGCGCACGAGGCGCCGTTCGTGGTCGAGCCGGGTGGGTCGGCGGCATTCTGCGCGCCGTGGCCGGTTGCCGTGCTCGGCGATCCCGAGCTCACGAGCTTGCTCGTTCGGCTCGGGCTCCCCCTGCTGGGCGACGTCGCCGCGCTCCCGGCCGACGCGGTGTCGGCGCGTTTCGGCGCCGGCGGCCGCCGGTTCCACGACCTCGCCCGTGGTCTCGATGCCGGGCCGGCCGTGCTCGTCACCCCTCCGCCCGATCTCGTCGAGCAGATGGAGCTCGACCCGCCCGCGGCGCGGGTCGACCAGGTCGCGTTCGCGGCGAAGGGTCTCGCGGCCCGGTTGCTGTTCCGGCTCGCCGAGCGCGGGCTCGCGTGCACGCGGGTGGTGATCGAGGCCGAGACCGAGCACGGCGAGCGGCTGGCCCGCTGCTGGCGGCACGATCGCGTGCTCACCCCTGCCGCGCTGGCCGAACGGGTGCGCTGGCAGCTCGACGGCTGGCTGGCCGCCGCCGGTGATCTGCGCGGAGACGAAGACCTCGACGACACCACCGGCGGGCTCACGCTCTTGCGGCTCGTTCCCGAAGAGGTGGTCCCGGCCGACGGCCGCCAGCTGGGATTCTGGGGCGGCGACCAGGCCGCGCACGACCGCGCCGACCGGGCACTCGCGCGCGTGCAGGGCCTGCTCGGCTACGAAGCGGTCGCGACCGCGGTCGTGCAGGGCGGGCGCACCCCGTTGGAGCAGGTGCGATGGGTGCCGTGGGGCGACGCGCGCGAGCCGCAACGACCACTGGTCGTCGGCACCTTTCCCACGGCGTGGCCCGGGTCGCTGCCGGCGCCGTATCCCGCGCGCGTCTTCGACCCGCCGGTCCCCGCGCAGTTGTCCGACGAGCACGGGCACGCGGTCGCGGTGTCCGGGCGGGGCGAGCAGTCGGCGCCCCCGGCGCGGGTCGCGTGCGCGAAGTTGCCCGGCGGCGGGGGTGGTGTGCGGGCCTGGGCCGGTCCCTGGAGCTCCGACGCGAGGTGGTGGGACCCGACCGCCCGCCGGAGGTGCGCGCGCTGGCAAGTGGTCGTCGACTGTGGCGCCGATGGTGGCGACGTTGCGTGTGTGGTCGTCGTGGAGGCCGGCCGGGCCGGGGTCGAAGCGATCTACGACTGAGCGGAGACATATATATATGGTGAGCGCGTACGCGGAGTTGCACTGTCACTCGAACTTCTCGTTCCTCGACGGGGCCAGCCATCCCGAGGAGCTGGCCGAGGAGGCCGTTCGGCTCGGTCTCCACGCGCTCGCGCTCACCGATCACGACGGCTTCTACGGTGTCGTGCGCTTCGCCGAGGCCGCCCGGGCCGTCTCGCTGCCGACCGTCTTCGGCGCCGAGCTGACCCTCGGCGCCAAGGAGCTCCCCAACGGCGTCCCCGACCCGGCGGGTGAACATCTGATCGTGCTCGCGCAGGGTCCGATCGGGTACTCACGGCTGGCCAAGGCGATCAGCGAAGCGCAGCTCGCCGGTGAGAAGGGCGCGCCGCGTACGTCGCTCGCGCAGCTGGCCGATGCCGCGCGCAGCCCCGTCCACCTCGCCGGCAATGTCGCCGCCCGCGACAACGACCACTGGTTCGTGCTCACGGGCTGCCGGAAGGGGAGTGTCCCCGCGGCGTTGCAACGCGACGGCCCGGCCGCGGCCCGAAGATCCCTCGACGGCTTGGTCGAGGCGTTCGGCCGCGATCGCGTGCTCGTCGAGCTGTGGGATCACGGCGATCCGCTCGACCGGCATCGCAACGACGCGCTCGCGCAGATCGCGTTGTCGGCCGGTGTCGAAGTCGTCGCCACCAACAACGTGCACTACGCCACCCCCGCGCGCCGCCGGCTCGCCACGGCGTTGGCGGCCGTGCGATCCCGCCGTTCCCTCGACGAGGTCGACGGCTGGTTGCCCGCAGGATCGTCGGCACACTTGCGTCACCCGCGCGAGCAGCAGCGGCGGTTCGCGCGTTGGCCGGGCGCGGTGGAGCGTACGGTCGAGGCCGCGGATGCGTGTGCGTTCGACTTGAAGCTCGCCGCGCCGCGCCTGCCCGACTACCCGGTCCCCGAAGGCCACAACGAGATGTCGTGGCTGCGCGAGCTCGTGTGTCGCGGTGCGGCGATCTCGTATCCGCGCTCGCACGACCTCCACCAACAGGCGATGCGGCAGATCGAGTACGAGCTCACCGTGATCGAGCAGCTCGGCTTTCCCGGCTACTTCTTGTTGCTGCACGACATCGTCGAGTTCTGCCGCCGTTCCGACATCTACTGTCAAGGGCGGGGGAGCGCGGCCAACAGCGCGGTGTGTTACGCGTTGGGTGTCACCAAAGCCGACGCGGTCGCGCTGGGTCTGCTGTTCGAGCGGTTCCTGTCGCCGGAGCGCGACGGCCCGCCCGACATCGATCTCGACATCGAGCACCAGCGTCGCGAAGAGGTGATCCAGTACGTCTACGAGCGATACGGACGCGATCGTGCCGCGCAGGTCGCCAACGTGATCACCTACCGCCCGCGCTCAGCGCTTCGCGAGATGGCGAAGGCCGCGGGAGTCGCACCCGGCCAGGCCGACGCGCTCGGCAAGTGGGTCGACCGGTGGGCCGCCGGTCCCGAAGCGTTCGGCGAGCTCGTCGAAACCTCGAACCGACGTGAGCTCGGGGTCGCAGAGACCCCCAACTCTCAGCGGTTCGGAGCGGAGGGCGGGTACGAGTCGGATCGGCTGCCGCCGAGGTCCCCACCGCGCAAGAGCGCGCGCAACGAGCGCCGATTCGAGCGCACCGAGCAGAACCGAGCGCGCGACGGCATACCGCTCGACGGGCCACTCGATCACACGCGCGCGCCGGCGATCCCGCCCCTTGCACTTTCCCTCGCGGCCGAGGTGATCGACTTCCCGCGCCATCTCGGCATCCACTCGGGCGGCATGGTGATGGCCGACCGTCCACTGCTCGAGTTCTGCCCGATCGAGTGGGCGCGCATGGAGGGCCGTTCGGTGCTCCAGTGGGACAAGGACGATTGCGCGGCGGCCGGCCTCGTGAAGTTCGACCTGTTGGGCCTCGGCATGCTCACGATGCTGCACATCGCGGTCGATCTCGTGCGCGAGTACGAAGGGGTCGACGTGGATCTCGCGACGATCCCGCAGGAAGACGAGGTCTACGACCTGTTGTGCGCGGCCGACACCGTTGGTGTCTTCCAAGTGGAGAGCCGCGCGCAGATGGCCACGCTGCCGCGCCTGCGTCCGCGCAACTTCTACGACCTCGTCGTGGAAGTCGCGTTGATCCGGCCCGGTCCGATCCAAGGTGGTTCGGTGCACCCGTATCTCCGGCGCCGCAACGGCGAAGAGGAGATCACCTACATCCACCCGCTCACCGAGCCGTGTTTGCGCAAGACACTCGGCGTGCCGCTCTTCCAGGAGCAGCTCATGCAGCTCGCGGTCGACTGCGCCGGGTTCAGCGCGGCCGAAGCCGACCAGCTCCGTCAGGCCATGGGATCGAAACGCTCGATGGCGCGCATGGCGCGTATGCGTGAGCGATTGCTGGCCGGCATGGCCGAACGCGGCATCACCGGCGCCACCGCGGAGGAGATCTACACGAAGTTGGAAGCCTTTTCGAGCTTCGGTTTCCCCGAGAGTCATTCGGTGAGCTTCGCCTACCTCGTGTACTCGAGCTCGTGGATCAAGTACCACTACTGCGCGGAGTTCGGGGCCGCGCTGTTGAACGCGCAGCCGATGGGCTTCTACTCACCGCACACGATCGTGCGCGACGCGCGCCGCCACGGCGTGCAGGTGCTCGGCCCCGATCTCAACGCGTCGCAACGCGACGCGACGCTCGAGCCCCGCACCGCCGATGTCGAAGCGGTCGGCCGGCCGGTGCGGGGATTCCATGCCGAGCCGTCGCACCTTGCGGTGCGGCTCGGGCTGCGATCGGTACGCGGGCTGCACGACGCGCTGCTCGATCACATCGATGACGAACGGGCCGATCATCCGTTCGTCGATCTCGAAGATTTCGTGCGCCGGACCGGCGCGACCGTCGACCAAGTGGAGGCGCTCGCCACCGCCGGAGTGTTCGAGCACTGTTTCGGTCAGTCGCGCCGCTCGGCGCT
>CAZLEC010000256.1:0-6486 GCA_964558245.1 uncultured Burkholderiales bacterium
TCGACAACCAGTTGGGGTGGCCGGGATCTCGCGTCGCGATCACGAGCCGCCACGAGCCGTCGGTCTCGTACGTGGCCTGCCGGCCGTTGATGCCGATGCGCTGATACCGGTAGTCGAAGGTCTGCATGAACGGGTTCCACAACATGCATCCCCAGTAGGCGCACTCGGGCGAGCGGCCTTCGATCACGAGTTGCTCGTCGTCGGCGAGATCGAACGTGCCCATCGCGTAGTGCGCGTCCTTCGCGGCCCAGCCGTAGGTCGCGTCGGGCACGGGCCACACGTCGGCGATCGTGTTCGGCACGCCTTCGGGGAACGGCGTGATCTGGAAGAGCTCGCGCAAGAAGTTCGTGACGGCGCGCAGGCGCCCGGCGACGTCGGCGTCGGAGACCGGAGGCGGCGCCTCGGTCGGCATCGCCTCGATCTCGTAGACGGTCGGCGCGCCGTGCACCGGGTCGACGTGGTAGTCGCGCGTGACCATCGCGACTGCATCGTCGTCGAGCGCGAGCCAGTTCACCGCGCCCACGGGTCGCTGGCGCGAGACGACGATCTCGAAGCGGCCGTCGGGTTCGAACGTGATGTCGCGGTCGCTGAGGTTGGACACGATCCGGGTCGACCACCGGCCGTCGTCGGGCCCGCCGTACACGCACACGGAGAGGTAGACCGCGTCGCCCCGCTTGCCGACCACGCGGTACTCGAGCTCGGGAGCAACGGGCGCGAAGTTGTAGAACGCGTCGCTGTTGTCGCCGCCCCACTTGAACGTCGGGCTCGTGATCGCGACGAACGCGGGCCGGCGGGCGTCCGATCGCAGGTAGATCTCGAACGCGGCGTGCAGCGCGTCGGTGATGTATCGGTATCCCTCCGCCGCGCTCACCTCGTCGGTAACGGCGCGATCGCCCGCCACGAACGTCTGATCCGCGTCGCGCAGGAGATCGAGCAGCTCGCGGAACGCCGTGCCGCTTTCCCATTCGGTCATGCCGAACGACGTTATCGAGGTTCGACCTGGATCGCGGTGGCCTTCACCGCGCACCACACTTCTGCACCGGGCTCGAGTGCAAGCTCCGCCGCGGCGGCCGGCGTGACGTCGGCGGTCAGGGCGAACGGCGTCGCGAAGTGCACGCGGACTCGATCGGAGGCCCGGTCGAGGTCGCTCACGACTGCCCGCCAGCAGTTGCGCGCGCTCCCGTGCGGCTCGGCGCCGAACAGCGATATCGCGGTCGGGTCGATGATCGCGATCGCCGCTCCGGTGTCGTTCGCGGCGACGTGGAGCTCGCCGCCGCCGTCGAGCACGAATCGGCCGTCGCCGGTGACCCGGCCCATGAGGAGGTTCACGCCGAGCAGCGCGGCGACGTAGGGCGAGCGCGGGTGGAGGCGGACCTCGTCGGGCGTCCCGGTCTGCGTGACCCGGCCCGCCTCGAGCACCACGATCCGGTCGGCAAGTGTCAACGCCTCGAGCGGGTCGTGCGACACGAGCACGCGCACGCCGGCGTACGTCGCGAGCTGATCGCGCAGCATCCGCCTGACCTCGACCCTGGTCTGCGCGTCGAGCGCGGCGAGCGGCTCGTCGAGGAGCAACGCTCGTGGTTCTATCGCGAGCGCCCGGGCGAGCGCGACCCGTTGCGCCTGACCGCCCGAGAGCGCGTGCGGCTTGGCGTGCATCTCCGAGGCCAGGCCGAGCCGGGTGAGCAGCTCGGCGGCGTGGTCGTTCGCCCGGGCCTTCCGGGTGCCGCGCGCGCGTATCCCGAACGCGACATTGTCGAGCGCATCGAGATGCCGGAACAGCAGGGCATCCTGGAACATCATCGCAACCGGTCGGCGCTCGGGCGGCACGAACACGCCGGCGGCGGGATCGTCGAGCGTGACGCCGTCGAGGGTGATCGCGCCCGCGTCGATCGGCTCGAAACCGGCCAGCACGCGCAGGAGCGTGCTCTTGCCCGCGCCGTTCGGGCCCACGAGCACCACCAGTGAGCGGTCGTCGACGTGCAACTCGACCTGCAGCGAGAGCGTGCCGAGTTGCAACTCGACGTTCGCGTCGAGTGTCGCGCCGTCGGTCACGCCGACGCCGGCAGGGCTCGGTTGGCGAACACCCGGCGGCCCACGACCGCCAACACCGTGATCGAAACGGCGAGGAGCACGAGGCTGAGCACGATCGCCGAGCCCGAGTCTTCCTGGAGCGCGAGGTAGACCGCGAGCGGCATCGTCTGTGTCGTGCGCGGCAGGTTGCCGGCGAACGTGATGGTGGCGCCGAACTCGCCGAGCGCGCGCGCCCACGTGAGCGCGGCACCGGCCGCGAGTGACGGCGCGATCGCCGGCAACGTGACCCGGCGCATGACCGTGAAGCGGCTCGCACCGAGCGTCGCTCCGGCGTCTTCGTAGCGGGTGTCGAGCGACCGCAGCGCGCCGTCGACCGTGATGATGAGGAACGGCATCGCGACGAATGTCTCGGCCAGGATCACGCCCCAGGTGCTGAAGGCGAGCGTGATGCCGAACCAGCGGTCGAGGTACTGGCCCACGAGCCCGGCGCGTCCGAAGGCGGTGAGCAGCGCGACACCGCCGACAACTGGCGGCAGCACCATCGGGAGCAGCGCGAGGGCGCGTACGAGCGATCGCCCGCGGAACTCGGTGCGGGCGAGCACCCACGCGATCGGGACACCCACGATCACCGACAGCGCGGTCGCCGCGAGCGAGCATTCGAGCGAGAGGCGGAGCGCGTCTCTCGTCGCCGGATCCGTGAGATCCGATGCGAACTCGCGCCACGGCGCACGTTGCACGAGCCCGGCCAGCGGCGCGACGAAGAACACCAGCATTCCCGCGACCGCGAGCGCGATCACGAACGCCGGCGGCCGGCGATCGGCCCGCCGGCGTGGGGCCGGTTGCCGGCGGCTCAGGGCGCGAGGAAGCCGTACTGCTGCTGCAGCGTCTGTTCGCTCGCGCTCGATGTCACGAAGTCGACCCATGCTTGAGCCAGTGCGGCGTTCTTGGTGTCCTTCAGCGCCGCGATCGGGAGTGTCGCCACGACATTCTGGTCGGTGGGGATCTGGATACCGTCGACCTTGCCGTTGGCCGCCTTCACGTCGGTGACGTACACGAGCGCGGCGTCGGCGTCGCCGAGCTCGACCTTCGAGAGCGTCGCCTTCACGTCGATCTCACGCGACTTCGGTGAGACGGTCACCTTGTCCTGCTTCAGGAGCTGGTCGGCGTACTTGCCGCACGGAGCTTCCGCCGCGCACAGCACGACGATGAGCCCGGCCTTCGCGAGGTCGGCGACGGTCGTGACGTGCTTCGGGTTCTTCGCCGCGACCGCGATCTCGAGGAGGTTCTTCGCGAACACCGTCGGCGTCGCGGTCACGTCACCCTTGCTCTGGAGCTTCTGCATGTTCTTCCGATCGGCCGACGCGAACACGTCGGCGGGCGCGCCGTTCTCGATCTGCGTCACGAGCACCGAGGAGCTGTCGAAGTCGAGCTTCACCGTCGTTCCCGGGTGCGCGGCCTCGAACTGCTTCGCCAGGTCCTTGAACGAGCTGGTGAGCGACGCCGCCGCGAACACCGTGATCGAGCCCGAGAGCCGAGCGGAGCCGCTCCCAGCCGCGCTCGTCGTGCTCGGTGAGGTCGCCGCAGGTTTGGCGCTGCTCCCACAGGCACTCAACCCCAGCGCCAGCACACACGCGACCGCGGCCGCACCGATCGAGCTTGTCCCTGAAGTCCGCACTGCACCCTCCGCGCTCCCCGAACTGAGTAGTCAGGCTGAGACTAGTTGCTCACGTGAGCGAGCGCAGGAAGCGGCGGGTCGCCTCGGCCGACTCGAGCCGCCAGCGGGCGACGAGGTCGGTGGGATCGGCGTCCGCCATCCGTTGCAAGCCGTCGAACGCGGCCGCGAACGCGTCGAGCTGCGCGCCCGCGAGCTCGGCGGCGGGCGCGCCGAGCACGAGCTTGAGCAGGAACTCGGTGCGCATGTCGCGCGGGTGCGCGACCGGGCGGCGGAGCCAGTTGCGGGATATTCGCCGGCCCTTCGTGGTCGCGCGCCAGATCGTGCGGGGCGGGCCCGGGCCCGCCTCCGAGCCGAGCGGCTCGATCAGGTCTGCGCGCGCCAGTGCGTCGATGGCGCGGTAGGTGAGCGGGCGGCTGAGTGACCAGACGCGGCCGATCTCGCCCTCGGGTGCCAGCGTCTTCACGATCGACCAGCCGTGTCGCGGTTCTTGGGCGACGAGGGTGAGGCACACGGCTTCGGCCAGTCCGAGGTCGGTCGCGGCCGTCATGGGCGCTACCCGCCGCCCGCACGCTGCCAGTGCGCTTCGAGCGCGGCGCGGGCCAGCATCTCGTGATGATGGTGCCAGTCGTCGACGTCGTCGATCGAGCGCCACGCGATCTCGCGCACTTCGTGCGGTTGCGCGCGGAGCTCTCCTCCGATCGCCTCGCACAGGTAGACCACCGACACGACGCTGTGCGGATTGCCGTGCGCGCCCGCTTCTCGGGCGAACACGCCGACGAGTTGCGTGATGCGCGCGACAAGGCCCACCTCTTCGGCGATCTCCCGCACCGCCGTCTGCTCGGGTGTCTCGTTCGCGTCGACCCATCCGGCGACGAGCCCCCACCGGTTGTCGTCGACGCGGCGCACGAGCAGGATGCGGTCGTGGTCGTCGAACAGCGCGGCGTCGGCGCCGACCTTGGCGGTGGCGTAGCCGAGATCCCGGGCGAAGCGGGCGCGCACCTCGCCAACGTCGAGACCGGCCATGTCGGCGTACTCGCGTGCAGCGAGTGCGAGGAGCTGCTCGTAGCGGTCGCGGTCGAATGGATCGGTCGCGTAGTGCAAGCCGGTCTGCGCGATCGCGCGCACTTGGTCGAGGAGCGCGGTGACGTCGATGCGCCGACGCTACTTGCCGGTGACCCAGCTCACGACGACCCGGGCGAGCTGTGCTCCGCAGTCTTCCTGCAGGAAGTGCCCGCCGCCCTCGATGGTGGTGTGCGGTTGACCCGCGCAACCGGGAACGTCGCGCTGGAACGCGCGGTCGCCTCCTCGCGTCACCGGATCGTTGTCGGAGAAGGCGGTGAGGAACGGCTTGTCCCAGGCCCGCAAGGTCTCCCACGCCTTGACGTTCGCGGCCGATGCCGGATCGTCGGGCGACGTCGGCACCAGCATCGGGAACTGGCGGGCGCCGGCCTTGTACGAGTCGTCGGGAAACGGTGCGCGGTACGCGTCGGTCACTGCGGGCGCGAGCTCGGTGTGACAGCCGGTGCCGACGATGAATCCGACGTCGAAGTCCGCGACGGTTTGCGAGAATCGCTGCCAGTTGAGGAAGGCCTCGCCCGCGGGCTGCTCCCCGGTCGGCAAGAACGTGTTGGCGGCGACGACGCGCGCGAATAGCTCCGGGTGCTCGCCCACGATGCGCAACCCGATCAAGCCGCCCCAGTCTTGGCACACGAGGTTCACGTCGTGCAGGTCGAGCGCGTCGAACAGCGCCGCGCGCATCCACTCCACATGGGCCGCGTACGTGTACGCCGAGCGCTCGGTCGGCTTGTCCGAACGGCCGAAGCCCACGAGATCCGGCGCGATGCAGCGGAAGCCAGCCGCCGCGAGGATCGGGATCATCTTGCGGTACAGGAAGCACCACGACGGCTCCCCGTGCAGCAACAGCATCACCGGCGCCTCGGCGGGGCCTTCGTCGAGATAGTGAACCCGCAGCGTGCCGCCGTCGCCGCTCGGCACGTCGGTGTAGTGCGCGGCGAAGGGGAAGTCGGGGAGCGCGGTGAATCGCTCGTCGGGCGTGCGCACAACTTCCATGGGGCCTCCTCGGGGAACGGAGCCTACGACCGGCCGCCCGCCGCGCGGCAGGGCGCGACGACGGAGCGGCCGAGCTCCTGCACTGCGTCGATCCACGCGGCGCGGGTCGTGACCCGCGGGGTGTGGAGCACCGCCCAGGTCACGCCGAGCGATTCGAGCGCGACCAACTCGTCGAGCGTGGATTGTGCGTCGTCGGCAAAGGGGGAGAAGCAGATGTCGATCGGCTCGGTGCGCGCGATGTCGGCCGCGTGCTCACGGAGGATGCGCACCCGACGTTCGAGCTCGTCGAGGTTGGAGAGCTCGGGCGTGCGCACGCGTGACGTGAGACCGCCCGGGTTGGGGAACGGCACCCAGCCCTGGCCGCGCTCGGCCGCGCGCCGGATCGCAGCCGTGCTGTTGCCGCCGACCCAGATCGGGGGGTGCGGCTTCTGCACGGGCGGCGGCGCCATCGTCGTGCCGCGGGTGCGGAAGTGCTTGCCGACCGTCTCGATCCGGCCGTCGGTCCACAGCGCTCGCATCACGTCGATCGCTTCGTCGGTGAGCTCGTTGCGCTCGTCGAACTCCACGCCCAGCGCGCCGAACTCGGGCTTGAGGTAGCCCGGCGCGACGCCGAGGATCACGCGACCGCCGGAGAGTACGTCGAGGCTGAGCACCGACTTCGCGGTGAGCAGCGGATTGCGGTAGGGCAGCACGAGGATGTGGGTCTGCAC
>CAZLEC010000257.1:0-6480 GCA_964558245.1 uncultured Burkholderiales bacterium
CGGATCCCGCGTGGCTCTACTTCGTCCACTCGTACGCGCCCGAGACCGAGGACGCGATCGTCGCGGCCTGGTGCGACTACGGGCGGCGGTTCCCCGCCGCGGTCGAGCGGGGGAACGTGTGGGCCACGCAATTCCACCCCGAGAAGAGCGGCGCGGTCGGTTTGGCGCTCCTCGCGAACTTCGTGAAAGCCGCGGCCGCCTGACGATGGATCTTTATCCGGCGATCGACATTCGCGGCGGTCGTGTCGTGCAACTGCAGCAAGGCGACTACGACCGCGAGACGCACTACGACAACGATCCCGTGGCGGTCGCGCGCCGGTTCGAGGCGAGCGGCGTGCGGTGGATCCACGTGGTCGATCTCGACGCCGCGCGCGACGGCGGCGACGCCAACCTCTCCGTGATCGAGGCGATCTGCGCGAACGTGTCGGCGAAGGTGCAGACCGGCGGCGGCATCCGTTCGGTGGAAGATGCCGGCGACCGGTTCGCGGCCGGCGTCACCCGGGTCGTGATCGGGAGCGCCGCGGTCGAGCGGCCGGAGATCGTCGACGAGCTCGCAACACTGCATCCGGGCCGGGTCGCCGTCGGCCTCGATGCTCGGGGGCTCGACGTCGCCATTCACGGTTGGGCCGATGCGACCGGCGCCGACGCCGTGGCACTCGCCGCGCGCTTCGACCGCCCGGGCGTCGGCGCGATGGTCGTGACCGAGATC
Organism: uncultured Burkholderiales bacterium; assembly: GCA_964558245.1. Classification (GTDB taxonomy): domain Bacteria; phylum Actinomycetota; class Acidimicrobiia; order IMCC26256; family PALSA-610; genus JBBQER01. The sequence goes on from CAZLEC010000257.1 coordinate 710, forward strand.
GGCCGCGACGGCATGCTCCAGGGCCCCGACCTCGAACAGCTGCGCGCGGTGTTGGGTGCGACCGCGGTGCCGATCATCGCCAGTGGAGGCGTGGGCAATGTCGGGCATCTCCGCGACCTCGCCGCGATGGAAGTGAACGGTCGCCGGTTGACCGGTGCCATCGCCGGCACGGCGATCTACGAGGGCCGCTTCACGGTCGAGGAGGGGATCGCCGCGTGCTCGCAGTCCGCGTGATCCCGTGCCTCGACGTCGACGCCGGGCGGGTCGTGAAGGGCGTGAAGTTCGTCGAGATCCGCGATGCCGGCGACCCGGTCGAGCTCGCGGCCCGCTACGACGCCGAAGGCGCCGACGAGCTCGTGTTCCTCGACATCACCGCGTCGTCGGACGATCGCGACACGATGGTGCACGTCGTCGAGCGCGTCGCCGACGAGGTGTTCATCCCGTTCACGGTCGGCGGCGGCATTCGCACCGTGGAAGACGTCCGGCGGATGTTGCGAGCCGGGGCCGACAAGGTCTCCCTGAACACGGCCGCGGTCAACGACCCCGATCTCGTGCGGAAAGCCGCCGACGAGTTCGGCAACCAGTGCATCGTCGTGGCCATCGACGCCCGCCGGCGCAACGCCGACGATCCGAGCCTGGGTTGGCAAGTCGTGACGCACGGCGGCCGCACGGGGACCGACCTCGACGCGGTCGAGTGGGCGGTGCACGCGTGCGACCTCGGCGCGGGCGAGTTGCTCCTCACCTCCATGGATCGCGACGGCACCAAGGTCGGCTACGACCTCGATCTGCTGCGAGCCGTCGCCGAGGCGGTCGACGTGCCGATCATCGCGAGCGGAGGGGTCGGCACCCTCGAGCACCTGTGCGCGGGCGCGACCGAGGGCGGCGCGACCGGCCTGCTCGCGGCCTCCATCTTCCACTTCGGCCAGTTCACGGTGCGCGAGGCCAAGGAGCAGCTGGCGGCGCACGGGCTCACCGTTCGTCCGTAACGCGGCTATCCGGCCCGGTCGAGGCGGTTCGCGGAAGTCGCTCCGGGCCCGGTCTCCGTCGTAACGGTCCCGTAACCGGAAGGTGGTTCCACCCCGGGGCGGGCAGGAGTACGGTGGCCCGACAGAGTGCCGGGCTCGGCGCCCGGCACGGAGCGAAGGAGGGCCTATGCCCGAGACACACGCTCTTGCGCACGGTACTGCGGTCGACGATCACTTCTTCCGCCGCTACCGGGCGCTCCTCGATGCCGAAGACTGCGCGTTCGACGAGCTCGAGCACGCGTATGAAGACGGCGACCGCAGCGCCTTCGATTGCGATCTCGAAGCGTGGCGGTCGGCGGTGAGCCGCCGGAGGTCGTTCCTCGAGGGGAACGGTTTCGCGGTGACTCCCATTCTGGCCTGACCCAGAGCCCGGATCAGCCTCCGGGTCTCGCGAAACGGGCGAGGCCGGCCCGCGTCTCCGTGACGACGCGGTCGGTTCGACCCACGAAGAAATGACTCGCGCCCGGAACGATCGCCACGGTCGTGTCGCGCCAGTCGGCGACGGCCGTTTGCACCTCGGCCGGTTTGCGGAACTCGTCGTGCTCGGCCAGCACGAGGTGCTTCGGCCGGGCGTCGGTCGCGGCCGCGAACGACGCCCGGAAACGGAGCGGCGGCGCGATCGCGACCCAGCCCGCGATGCGAGGATCCGCGACCCCGAGGGAGATGTCGGCTCCGAACGACCAGCCGACGAGCGCGATCGGCACGCCGGGCACGGTCCGGGCCATCGTCGCGATCGCGGCGACGACGTCGAGCGACTCGCCGGCGCCTTCCGCGTACGCGCCCGAGCTGCCCTCCACGCCGCGGAAGTTGAACCGCAGGCACGGATAGCCCGCCGCCGGCAACTCCGCGAACAGCACCGAGATCACGAGGCTCCGCATCGAGCCGCCGTACTGGGGATGCGGATGGCAGAGGACCACCGCGATCGGAGGGGTGCCGCCGGTCGACGCGAGCTCGGCCTCGAGCGACTCTTCGTCTTCGGTGGTGAGCGCCAACTCGTGCACGGTCATGCGTTGACCCCCACCGAGGAGCAGACGAACGCGAGGACGGTGGCCTCGTCGCGCCAGGCGTCGTAACGGCCCGACGGGCCGCCGTGCCCGGCGCCCATCTCGGTGCGCAACAGGATCGGCTTGCCCGAGGTGGTGTTCACGCGCAGCTTCGCGACCCACTTCGCCGGCTCCCAGTATTGGACGCGCGGATCGTTGAGGCCGGTGGTCACGAACATCGCTGGGTACGGCCGCGCGCCCACGTTGTCGTAGGGCGAGTACGACTTCATGCGCGCGTAGGCATCGGGCTCCTGCGGATCGCCCCACTCCTCCCACTCCGTGATCGTGAGCGGGAGCTCGGGATCGAGCATCGTGGTGACGACGTCGACGAACGGGACCTCGGCCACGATCGCCGCGAACAGGTCGGGCCGGAGGTTCGCGACCGCGCCCATGAGCAACCCGCCCGCGCTCCCACCGCGGGCGACGAGGCGTGCCGGCTCGGTGTATCGCCGCGCGATCAGCTCCTCGGCGATACACCGAGCCGGAAGTCGGTGAAGGTGTTCGCCTTGTGATCCAGGCGGCCGTTCTCGTACCACGAACGCCCGAGCTCGCCTCCACCGCGCACGTGGGCGATCGCGCACACGAAGCCGCGGTCGAGCAGCGACACGCGTGACGCGCGGAAGGCCGGGTCACTCGAGTGCTCGTACGCGCCGTAGCCGGAGAGCAGCGCCGGCGCGTGACCGTCGAGCGAGACGTCGCGCCGGTGCACCACCGAGATCGGGACGCGGACACCGTCGGGTGCGGTCGCCCAGAGGCGTTCCGAGGTGTAGAGCTCCGGGTCGTAGCCGCCGAGCACCGGCTGGACGCGCACGACCGCGTTCGTGCCGTTCGTAGGGTCGTAGTCGAAGTCGGTGACGGGCGCGACGAGGGAGGTGTAGCCGTAGCGGACGAGCTGCGCGTCGTATTCGGGATTCGGTCCGAGCCACATGCTGTACACCGGGTCGGATGCCGGCAGCGCGGCCATCGGCGTGCCGTCGACCCGCGCCACCAGCAGCCGATCGAGGCCGTCGGCCCGCTCGCTCAGCACGAGGTGGTCGCGGAACGCGTTGATCGCGTCGAGCCGTACGTCGTCACGGGGCGACACCACGTCGACCCAATGCTCGCGGCCCGGACTCGCGACCGGGGCCGCGACGAGCTTGAAGTTGCTCGCGCCGCCGGAGTTCGTGAGGATGAGGAACCGGTCGCCGCTCTCGTCGCCGACGTGATGTTCGACGCTGTACTCGTGCTCGTGCTCGCGCACCGCGACGACCGAGGGCTCCTGATCGGGAACGTCGGTCGGCACGAACCACGATTCCGACGTCAGCTTCGACGACGTCTCGATCATCACGAACCGGCCCGAGCGCGTGCGGCCGACGTCGACGAAGAACCGTTCGTCGTCTTCGCGGAACACGAGCGCGTCGGTAGTGGTGAGCGTGCCGAGCGCGTGGCGCCAGACCTCGTTCGGTCGCATGGCGTCGTCGGGCCGAACGTAGAAGCACGTGCGCGTGTCGTCGGCCCACGCGAGACCGTACGTGACGTCGTCGACGGCGTCGTCGAGATCGGTACCGGTCTCGAGGTCCCGGAAGCGCAGCGTGTACCGCTCGGCGCCGGAGAAGTCCGTGGAATACGCGAGCAGCCGGTGGTCGGGCGACACCTCGAAGCCACCGAGGGAGAAATAGTCGTGCCCGGCGGCGATGGCGTTCTCGTCGAGCAGCACCTGCTCGGCTCCTCCCGCCGACGGCCGGCGGAGGTGCATCGCGTACTGCAGGCCCTCGACCGTGCGGGAGAAGTAGATCCAGGGCCCGTCGCGGACCGGGGCCGAGTCGTCGCTCTCCTGCACGCGGTTGCGGATCTCGGTGTAGATCCGCTCCCGGAGCTCGGTGACCGGCGTGAGCACGGCCTCGGCGTAGAGGTTCTCGGCCTCGAGGTAGGCGAGCACGGCCGGGTCGTCGCGGTCGCGCAGCCAGTACCAGTCGTCGACGCGCTCGTCGCCGTGAATCGAGAGGACGTGCGGGCGCCGGGGCGCGAGCGGCGGCGTCGGCGTCGGCGGAGCCATGCCGGCGAGCCTAAACGGCCGTCGGCGCCGCGGGGATCCCGGTACGATGCCCGCTCGATGCCCGCCCCTTCGACGACGCCGATCACGTACACCGCCGACGAGCTCGACGCGGTCGCCTACAACTCCGACGGATTGGTTCCCGCAATCGTGCAGGAGGCCGGCACCAAAGAGGTGCTGATGGTCGGCTGGATGAACCGGGAGGCGCTCGAGCGCACGCTGCAGACCGGTCGCACCTGGTTCTGGAGCCGCAGCCGCCAGGAGTACTGGTGCAAGGGCGAGTCGTCCGGTGACCGGCAGTACGTGCGGGACGCGCGCTACGACTGCGACATGGACGTGCTGCTCATGGTCGTCGAGCAAGAGGGTCGGGGCGCGTGCCACACCGGGGAGCACACTTGCTTCTTCCGCGCCTTCGGCGACGGGTCGTCTCCCGGCCCGGTGTGAGCCGCTCACCTTCGGGCCCGGCGCCGATCGGGACGCCCGGTCGGTGCGGTGACGCCGCCCCGTGACCGAGGGCCGGAGGTCGTAGCCGCATGGATGCCGTTCACCCGAGTTACGAGACGTTTGCCGAGCAGGCGAGCGAGTACACGGTCGTGCCGGTGTGGCGCGAGGTCCTCGCCGACCTCGAGACACCGCTCTCGGCGTTCGTGAAGCTCGTCGGCGATCGTGAGGGCTTCCTGCTCGAGTCGGTCGAGCACGCGGAACGTTGGGGCCGGTTCTCGTTCCTCGGCCGTGATCCGGCGCTCACGTTCGTCGCCCGCGGCCGGCAGCTCGAGTGGATCGGCGGGAGCGCACCCTCGGGGATCCCCTCCGACGAAGGAACCCTGGCCGCGCTCGACGCGCTCCTGAAGCGGTACCGTGCGCCCGCGCAGCCCGAGCTGCCGCCGTTCCACGGCGGGATCGTCGGGTGGATCGGGTACGACACGGTTCGCGAGATCGAGCGACTGCCCGACGTGCCCCACGACGACCTCGGCTTCCCCGACGCGGTGTGCTCGCTGGCCGGTCAGGTCGCCGCGTTCGACCACTTCCGCCAGCGCTGCTTCCTCATCGAGAACGTGTACCCCGAGCCCGGCGCCGACGGCGCCACGCTGCGCCGGCTGTACGCCACCGCGATCGCGCGGCTCGACGCGGCCGTATCCGATCTCGGTCGCCCCCTGCCGTACGCGCCGACGCTGCCCCCGGCCGACGAGCTCACCGAGCTCCCGGCGGTCGAGGTCAACATGAGCGAGGGGCAGTGGACCGCGGCCGTCGACGCCGCGAAGGAGCACATCCTCGAAGGCGACATCTTCCAGGTGGTGCTCGCGCAACGGTTCGCGTTGGTCGAGCCGGTTGATCCGTTCTCGGTGTACCGAGTGCTGCGGCTCGTGAACCCGTCGCCGTACATGTACTTCCTGCGGCATCCGGAGGCGACGATCGTCGGATCGTCACCGGAGCCGATGGTGCAGCTGCTCGGCGGCCGGGTGATCAGCCGACCGATCGCGGGCACACGGCGCCGCGGCCGCACACCCGAGCACGACCAACGGCTCGCCGCGGAGTTGGTGGAGCATCCGAAGGAACGGGCCGAGCACGTGATGCTCGTGGATCTGGCGCGCAACGACGTCGGCCGGGTCGTGCAGTTCGGCACCGAGCGCGTCGAGGAGCTGATGACGCTCGAGCGGTACTCGCACGTGA
>CAZLEC010000258.1:0-6479 GCA_964558245.1 uncultured Burkholderiales bacterium
TCGAACCAATCTCCGCCGACGTGCGCCTGCTCTCCGGCCGGCACGTACACCCCGTGGAGCTCGACGGGTTCGAAGTCGGGCAACCGGGGTGAGATCGCGTCCTGCAACAGGAGCAACGACGCGTGTTCGCGTGCGAGCTGCTCGGTCGTTTGTTGCAGTGTCCGCTCGGCGAGTCGCTGCTCGGTGATGTCTTGCGCCGTTCCCCAAAGGCGCGTCGGCACGTCGTTCTCGTCGGCGGTCACCGTTCCGGCAACCATGATGAGTCTCGTCGTGCCGTCGACGCGGCGGCCACTGAGCTCGACCATGAACGGCTCCCGGGTGACCGGTGTGGTGGTGACCAGGCGTTGGACGAGCTCCACGTCGGCCGGGTCGATGAACTGGAATATCGCGTCGTACAGCGAGGGCACGGGCTGGACCGGGTCGAAGTCGAAGATCTCGTACAGCTCGTCGGAGAAGGTCACGTCGCCCGACGCCAGGTCGATGCTCCAGATGCCGAGCCCGGCGATCTGCCGCGCGGCCGCAACCTGCTCGTACGCGGCTTCGAGGTCGAGTCGGGCCTGGCGGGCGTCGGAAGTGTCTCGCGCGGTGATGATGATCCCGTCGGCGAACTTCACGATGTGCACGCTGTAATACCCGCGCACCTCGTTGCCGTCGATCGTGTCGGCGTACGGGAGCTCCTCGACGAACATCGGAACGCCCGTGTCGACGACCTGCACGTAGCCGTGGAACAGCTCGGAGTCGCGCATGGCGGGGTAGGCTTCGAGGAGGCGCCGCCCGGTGAGGTCGTTCGGCGCCCGGCCGGCCACGTCGATGTCGACCTGGTTCATGTAGTCGATGAGAAAGTCGACGATGCGCCCGTCGGGATCGCGGATCGCGGTCTCGATGGTGACGAGGTCGGTCATCGCGTCGAGCGCGGAGCGAAAGCGGCGCTCGGACTCACCCTCCCGGAGCTCGTCGAGCTCGCGCTGCAGGCGGGTTCGTTCGAGTGCCTGCGCGCACTGGTCGGCGATGGTGGCCGCCAACGCGAGCTCGTCGGGGGTGAAGGTGTGCCTCTCGTGGAACGTGAGGAACAACGCGCCGGTCGGTCGGCTCTCCACGACCAGCGGAAGTGCGAGGCAGGCCTGGTCGGGCACATCCGAGTGGTCGACCATGAACGGATAGCGATCCGTGATCTCGTGACGGCTGGCGACCGCAACGGTCTCGTTCAATCGCACGCAGTCGCTCACGGGCGCAGATGTCTCGATCGCGATGCGGACCCACGGCCGGGTCACGTGGCCGGCATCGCGTTCGGCGACGAGCTCCAACGCGTCGTCGGCGAGTTGGTAGACGAGACACCCTGAGGCGCCGAGCGCGGCGACGCCCTCGTTGGTCGCGCACTGCGCGATCTCGGTCGTGGTGAGCGCGCCCGAGAATCGGGAGCCGATGCGCCGCAACGCCGCCAACCCGACCCGCAGTCGCCGACGGCCGTAGCGCGCCGCCACGAGATCCAGCGCGACGGCCAGCTCCGCACGCAACGGTTCCCACCAGTCGCTCGATACCGTCGGCTCCGGCGCGCCGACCGCGACGGCGCCCACCTGCCGAGGGCCGAGGTGCAGGTCGAGGACGAGCCAGTGCCTCCCGTCCGGATCCCGGAGCGCCGTCGGCGCCGCTCCGCCGGCCTCGCCGCGCAACGTCGCGCGCAGCGCCGACATCGGTTCGGTTCCGATTTCGGGATCGGTCGAGACGAAGTGCGCGTCGCCGGCGGCGTCGACGACCGCGATCACGACACTCGCCACACCGGCGTCGCAGAGCCGCGACAACGTGGCATCCGCGAGCTGTTCGAAGGTCTCGATCTCCGCCCACCACAGTTCGCCGAGGTTCACCGTCGACCCCCTCGTCACCGCCGCCCGGTTCGTCCGAGGATGCGGGTCGAACCCCGACCGAGCCTGCCAAAGAGCGATCGGACCTGACAAGTGGGCACCAGCGTACGGCGGGTGCGCAGTCGGGTCCGCGTCGCCCACGCGCGCCCGCGGCCTCACCCGGCCGGGCCGCGGCTCTTGTCGCGGACGAAGTCGATACGTCCGCCGTCGTTCTTCGCGTGAACGCGGTTCGAGGTGCCCGAGCGCACCACTACCCCGGGCGGAGCAAAGGGGCAACGCCCGAGCACCCCCGATAATTAGTACCCCGATTGCGCGACCGGGAACCGCCGGAAGCCGGCGGGACCCCTACCGAACCGACGCGTTCGTGGTGTCGCAGTTGCGCGTCTGGCCCGCAGGGACCTGACCGGCGCCGATGCCCTCGAGCGCGGCGAACGGCCCGCACGGGTTCGGGACGACCCACACGTGCATCATCGGCGTGTTCCCGGCTTTCGACGTGCCCGCCGGACACCCGCCGTTCTCGCTGGTGATGCCCGCGACCACTCGTTGCTGCGGGTTGTTGGTGAGGCAGAGATTGCGGTGCACGTGCCACTGCGTGAGCGCGCCGCCGACGTCGGGAACGTCGGCGAAGGTGCTGCCGAACGGCAACGAGTACATCGCGGCGACTGCCTGCTGCTTCCCGTTGCGGACTTCGTACACGACGGATTCCGGTCGGGTCGGGTCGAGGATGTGACCGTCGTTGACGTACGACCAGTTCGTGTAGTGCTCGTCGCCGGTGATGCCGTCGCCGATGGTGCGGTAACCCGCCGCGTACGCCATCGCGGGTGTTTGGAATCGCTTCAGGTCCTTGATCGTCGCGGCGAGCAATGTGTCGGCGCGGTGGAGCTCGGCCGGCGTGACTCCCTGCTCGCTCTCGAGCTTGACCGACCCCGGTTGTGCGGCCGCGGCGGTCGTCGTCGTGACCTGGACCGCGGGCGGGGTCGTCGACTTCGCGGCCGGCTGCGAGGCGGCGCGCGCGGAGCTGCCGCACGCGCCGGCGATCAGTATCAGCGCGACGGCTGCGACCGAGCACGTCGCCGCCGTGCTCGTGCGCGCTCGACGCGTCGGTTCCGGCACCGGTCCGCTCATGTCACCGCACCCCTCGATCGGCCCGTTCGGCCCAGCCTACCGACACGACGTCGACCCGCCGCCGCGGCCGGAGCTCGACCGAATCCGTCACGTGCGTCGGCGCGATATCATGGATGTCGGTGTGCCGGGAAGTCTGGTCGGCGTTCGAGCGAACACGACCATTTTCGAGGCTTCCCGATGAGTGAAACCCCCCTGCGAACCCCGTCGACCCGTGTGTCGTCGGCGCGTTCGGGTCGCGGCCGGCAACCATGATGCCCGGGCGACGGGCGGGCGGAACCCGCGCGTTCGGTCGACATTCGGGCGCCGTGCCGCCGGCGTAGCCGGCCCGACCCGCTCGGGCGGCAGCGGCGAGCACTGTCGCGCGCGTACCGGCGCGCGCGTTCCGACGCGCGCATCGATCGAGCGCGTACCCATCGCTGCGTTTGGCTCTCGTGGCGTCGCCGCCTGGTCCGAGCGCACGCGAAGCAGCGATCTGAGAGCTCAGATCACGAGACGTGGAGAGGAGGAGTCGTGAAGAACGGCAAAGGCCAGGCGAAGAAGCCGGCAGCCGACAAGCCGAAGGCGGTGAAGGTCAAGCCCGCCAAGCAGGCGAAGGTGGCTCACCGGGTGAAGGCTCAGTAACGCGCGGCCGGGGCGGCGATCGCCGTCCCGGCCTCGCCGCGGTCAGGTGGTGGGATCGGTGTGATAGTCGATCACGACGTGCACGAGGTGCTCGAAGGTCGCGCGCTCGGGCGCGTCCAGCGGCGCCAGCACCGCGTCCTGCACTTCGAGCGCGATCGCGTCGAGCCGGCGCAGCGCGTCCCGACCGGCGGGCGTCAGCCCGAGCGAGTACCGGCGGCGGTCGTCGGGGTCGCGCCGGCGGGCGACGAACCCCGCGCGTTCGAGGATGTCGACGACGGCGACGACGTCGGAAGGGTCGAACGCGATCTGGTCGCTGATCCGCTTCTGCGACACCGGCTCGAGGCGGTCGATCCAGGTCAGCACGCTGTAGCAGGGAGCGCGGAGTCCGGCTTGCGCGACCCACGACTCCTCGGCCAGGCGCTCCTTGAAGAGCCTTCTCGAGATCACCGCCAGCGTCGTGATCGCGCTCGCGAGCTGGCCGGGCCGACGGGGTGCGGGGGGCGCGGCGGCAGGCCTCGGCATAACGCAACCTTAGCGTGGGTCTTCCCAATCGTTGGGATCTCCCATGAATTCTCCTCTAAGGTGTGACCCATGACCAAGGCAGAGAGCAGCGCGCCGGACTCGCCGGCCGTCGTCGTGCGCGACCTCGAGAAGCGATACGGCGAGGTGCAGGCAGTCGCGGGGATCAACTTCGAGGTGGCGTCGGGCGAGACGTTCGGATTCCTCGGGCCCAACGGCGCCGGGAAGTCGACGACGATCAGCATCCTGTGCACGCTCGTCGACCCGACGGGTGGGCACGCGACCGTTGCCGGCTTCGACGTCGTCGCGCAGCGCGGCGCGGTTCGGCGCAACATCGGGCTCGTCTTCCAGGACTCGACGCTCGACACCTATCTCACCGCGGAGCAGAACCTCCGGTTCCACGCCGAGCTCTACGGCGTACCGAAGCAGGCCGTCAACGACCGGATGCAGCAGGTGATGGAGATGGTCGGCCTGTGGGAGCGGCGCGCGAGCCGCGTCGCCACGTTCTCCGGCGGCATGAAGCGCAGGCTCGAGATCGCGCGCGGGCTGCTCCACTCCCCGCGCGTCCTGTTCCTCGACGAGCCGACCGTGGGTCTCGACCCGCAGACGCGCTCCTCGATCTGGGCCTACATCAACGAGCTCCGCCAGCGCGAGGACATCACGATCTTCCTGACGACGCACTACATGGACGAGGCCGAGCACTGCGACCGCATCGGCATCATCGACCAGGGAAAGATCGTCGTGCTGGACACGCCGGAGGCGCTCAAGGAGAGCGTCGGCAAGGACCGCGTCCAGATCCAGACGGCCGACGACCCGCGCGCGATCGTCGAGATCCGCGAGAAGTTCGGCGTCGAGGCCGCAGTGCACGACGGCGCGGTGACCCTGGCGGTGCCCGGCGGCGAAGAGTTCGTGCCCCGCCTGTTCCAGGAGCTCTCGGTCCCGATCAAGTCGGTCAACATCGCGCGTCCTTCGCTCGACGACGTGTTCCTCACCTACACCGGTCGCACGATCCGCGACGCCGAGGCCTCCGCGGGGGAGCGGTTCCGTGCGAGCCCCATGGCCGCCGCGAGGAGATAGCCGATGACCACCACAGCTGATGCTCGCCCGCGCGCAACCGTGGCGCCGGTGCGGTTGCCCGACGGCAGCGCGACGCACGATCTGCGCGCGATCAAGGTCGTATGGAAGCGCGAGCTGATCCGCTTTTCGCAGGACCGTATTCGCATCGGGACCGCGCTGGTGCAACCGATCCTGTACGTGTTCGTGCTGGGCACCGGCTTGTCGACGCTCACCCGCGGCCAGACCGGCAACGTGAGTCTGCGCACGTTCATCTTCCCCGGCGTGCTCGCGTTGACGGTGCTCTTCACCGCGATGTTCTCGGCGGTCTCGATCGTGTGGGACCGGGAGTTCGGGTTCCTTCGGGAGATGCTGGTCGCGCCGGTTCGGCGCAGCGCGATCATCGTCGGCAAGTGTCTCGGCGGCGCGACGGTCGCGACCATCCAGGGCATGATCGTGCTGGCGATCGCCGGTCTCGTGCACGTGCCCTACTCGCCCGTGATGCTCATCACGCTCTTCTTCGAGATGATGCTGCTCGGCTTCACGATCACCGCCTTCGGTCTCGTGATCGCGGCGCGTATCCAGCAGATCCAGTCGATGATGGGCCTGATGCAGGCGATCTTGATGCCGCTCATGTTCCTGTCGGGCGCGCTGTTCCCGCTGTCGGGTTTGCCGAGATGGCTCAACACGCTGGTGCACATCAACCCGATCAGCTACGCGGTGCACCCGTTCCGACAAGCGGTGTTCGCGCACATCACGGCGAGCCCGGTGGCGCGGGCGCGCCTGAACCCGCCGCTCACCTGGTGGGGATGGCACGTGCCGATCCCGCTCCAACTCGCGGTCGTGCTCGTCACCGGCCTCGTGCTCCTCGGAATCGCGATCCTCGAGTTCGACCGCGCCGACTAGCGCGTGCCCGGTCGGCTTCCGCCACGTCGGGCGCAGTTACGGCGTCGTGCGCAGCAGCATTTCCTGGGCGAGCGTCGCGCCGAGGCGTCCGTCGCGATCACGGATCGCGCCGTGGTACAGGCCGCGGCTGCCACCCGCCTTGATCGGCCAGACCTTGAGTTGCACCCATTCGTCGACGCGTACCGGCGTCTGGAACCAGACGGCGTGATCGATGCTCGGTCCGCCTACGGGGAGATCGGCTTGGTGTACCTGGCCGAAACCGGAGCCCAGGTCGGAGATGTAGGTGAGCGCGGCCGCCTGCGACAGACGATCATCGGGAAGCGGATGGGCCGCGCGAATCCAGAGATAGTCGGGGAACGACGGGCGGGTCGGGTCGATCGACAACGCCGACGGGGC
>CAZLEC010000259.1:0-6472 GCA_964558245.1 uncultured Burkholderiales bacterium
GCCGCGGCCGCGGGTTGGACCTCGGTGCACACCGGCCACTTCGGGCAACCGGGCGATACCGAGGACAAGCCGGGCCAGGAGTTCCTGAACCTGGCCGGCGACGACATGCCGCAAGTCGCGTTGCAACTCGCCAAGGGGATTCCGTTTGCTCCGGGTGACGACGCGCAGGCCTACATCCCGCGCCTCCAACATTCCGGGGAGATGCAGGCCGACGGCATCCGGTCGACGCTCACGATGGACGCGCTCTGCGGCTGGTACGGCTACTGGCTGCAAGCCAACCAACGCGGCGACACCGCCGCGCAGGCCCGCGCGACGGCGATCCTCGAGCAGGCGCCGACCTGGCCGGTGGTAGTCGCAAACGACGGCGGCGGCGTCGTGACCCTGTACCGGCAAATCGCGCAAGGCGCGCGCGACGGTGAGCCGGGGGTCATCCAACAAGCGTTCACCGCCAACTGCACCGAGCTCCCGCGGCAATGGGCGACCAAGTGACCTCGGCCGGAACAGCCGACGACCGCAAAGCGCGCTTCAGCCGCGTGTACCGCTCGACGCGAGCCGAGATCCTCGCGTACCTGCTGCGCCGCGCCCCGCAGCGCGAGGACGCGGCCGACCTGCTCGGCGAGGTGTACCTCGCGGCGTGGCGTCGCATCGACGACGTCCCCGAAGGCGACGCCGCGCGGCTGTGGTTGTACGGCGTCGCGAGACGCGTGCTCGCCAACTCCTACCGCCGCCAGCGCACGGTTCGCAATGTTGCCGGGGTGCTGCGCGCCGAGCTCATCGCGCGTGACGTCGCCGCGATCGACACCGCTGACGCGAAGATCGTCGCGGTGCACGACGCGCTCGACGCGCTCGACGCCGACGACCGCGAGCTCCTCACCCTGACCGCCTGGGAACAGCTCACGCCGGCCGAGATCGCCGGGATGACCGGGGCGGCGCCGGGAACGGTTCGCGTCCGCCTCCACCGGGCCCGCGCGCGCCTCCGCGCCGAGTTGGCCCGGCGAGGCGTGGTGGTGAGCGAGGAGCCCGCGCGGTTGCTAGCCGAGGTCGATCGCGCGGGCTGACTGAACGCCGGGCTCGGCGGCGACCTTCGCCACGGTCTCGGCCGTTACCGGCGTGTCGGTGGCGAGCACCATCAACGCGGCTTCGCCGCTCGGGCTCCGGCCCACACCCATGTCGGAGATGTTCACCTTCGCGTCACCGAGCACGCTCGTGACCCGGCCGATCATCCCAGGCGTGTCGGAGTTGTGCACCACGAGCATGTAGCGCGCGGGCGGCAGGTCGACCGTGTGCTCGTCGATGCCGACGATGCGCGGCTTCTGCTCCTTCCCGAACAACGTTCCCGCCGCTTGGGCGGAGTGATCCCCTACCGCGCCGCGAACCTCGATGAGGTTGACGTAGTTGCGCGCGTCGGGCGACGTCGTCTCGCGGACCTCGATCCCGTGCGCCTCGGCGAGCTGCGGCGCGTTCACGAACGACACCGGCTCGGCGACCACCGGGCCGAGCACGCCCTTCAGGATCGACAGCTTGAGCACACGGCAGTCGTAGTCGGCGATCTCGCCCTCGAAGACCACCTCGAGCGTCTCGGGGGCCGCACCGGCCAGACCGGAGAACAACCGGCCGAGCCGCTCGGCGAGCGGCAGGAACGGGCGCACCACCTCCGACGCCTCCGACGCGTCGACGTTGACCGCGAACGGCACGAAGTCGCCGCGGAGCGCGAGCACGACCTGATCGGCGATCGTCTCGCCCGCCTTGTCCTGGGCCTCGGCCGTGGACGCACCGAGGTGCGGCGTGACCACGACGTTGTCGAATTCGAACAACGGCGACTCGGTGGTGGGCTCCTTGGCGAACGTGTCGATCGCGGCTCCGCCGAGCCGGCCGTCGCGAACGGCGTCGGCGAGCGCATTCTCGTCGACGATGCCGCCGCGGCCCGCGTTCACGAGACGCATTCCGGGCTTGGCGTGCGCGAGCACCTCGGCGTTGACGAGGCCGATCGTGTCGGGCGTCTTGGTCGCGTGGATCGTCACGAAGTCGGAGATGCTCACGAGCTCGTTCATCGTGTCGGCGATCTGCACACCGAGCTGGCGCGCCCGGTCGGGGCTCACGAACGGGTCGTACGCGACGAGTCGCATACCGAACGCGTGCGCGCGCTGGGCCACGAGCACTCCGACGCGCCCGAGGCCGACGATCCCGAGCGTCTTGCCGTGCAGCTCCACGCCCTCCCACTTCGAGCGGTTCCAACGGCCGGCGTGCAGATCGGCGTTCGCCTGCGGAACGTTGCGCGCCTGCGCGAGCAGCAACGCCATGGTGTGCTCGGCCGCCGACAGGATGTTGGAGGTCGGTGCGTTCACGACCATCACGCCGCGGCGCGTCGCCTCCGCGACGTCGACGTTGTCGAGGCCGATGCCGGCCCGGCCCACAACCACGAGATCGACACCGGCGGCCAGCACCTCGGCGGTCACCTGGGTCGCGCTGCGGATGACCAACGCCGCGACACCGGGCAACGCGGCGCACAGCTCCTCGGGGGTCAGACCGGTCTTGACCTCTACGTCGAGGCCGGCCGATCGCATCGCGTCGAGCCCGCGCTCGGCCAGTGGTTCGGCAACAAGAACACGAGGTGCCATAGGGAGGCGAGGCTAGCCAGGCGCCGACACCCGGCTCGCACAGTTGCGCGCGCCGCCCGCGCTACCAGTCGAGCTGGAGCACTTCGCGCATCGCCGCTTCGAACTCGTCGTAGCTCATCCCCTGGCGCGCGGCGGCGATCATCTCGGCGTCACCACCGACCGGCCACCGCAGCTGCGCGCGCTCCGACTCGAGCGCGTCGGCGATCACCGAGGCAACCAGCTCCGGGCCCGGCGCCGCCTCGCCGCCGCTCAGCTTGTCCTGCGCGCCTTCCCAGAGCCGGGCCAGCTGCTGGTAGGGGCCGGGCTCGCCGCGGTGGTCGACCACGTTCGCGCCGAACTGCGTCTCGATGCTCCCGGGTTCGATCACGAGCACGCGGACGCCGAAGTGGCCGGCTTCGAGATGGAGCGCCTCGGAGAGCGCCTCGAGCGCGAACTTCGACGCCGAGTAGTAGCCGCCCAGCGGACCCGCGGCGATGCCGGCCACCGACGAGACGTTCACGACCGCACCCGACCCCCGTTCGCGCATGCCGGGCACGAAGGCCTGGATCATGCGCGCGGCGCCGAGGAAGTTCGTGTCGAACATCCGGCGCACGTCGTCGAGCGGCACCGTCTCGATCGCGCCTTCGAGACCGAAGCCCGCGTTGTTCACGAGGACGTCGACCGGGCCGACCGCGGCGAGCGCCGACGCAACCGACGCATCGTCGTTCACGTCGAGTGTCAGTGTCTCCGCGACCTTGAGATCGTCGAGCGTCTCGCGGCGACGAGCCGTGGCGATGACGTCGTAGCCCCGGGCGCTCAGTTCTATCGCCGTCGCCCGGCCGATGCCGGTGGAGCAACCCGTGATGATGGCGCGCTTGTTGGTCATGCGCGCACGGTACCGCCGCCGGGGCGGGCCGCGCTCAGCCCCGGGCGACCATGCGGACCACGAAGTCGGCGTTCCCGACGGTCAGCGCGAGAGGAGATCGGCGATGCGGCGGACACCCTCGCCGAGGTCGTCGTCGCCGAGCGCAAAGCTGAGCCGCGCGTAACCGGGCGCTCCGAACGCCTCGCCGGGAACGATCGCGACCTTCGCGACGTCGAGGAGGACCTCGCAGAGCTCGAGCGAGGTCTGCGGCCGCCGCCCGCCGATCTCGCGGCCGAGCACCCCGACGAACGACGGGAAACAGTAGAAGGCGCCTTCCGGCGCGAGACACGTAACGCCCGGGATCCCGGAGAGCAACTCGAACATCATCTTCCCGCGCCGCGCGAAGGCATCTCGCATCTGCGCGACGGCGTCGAGGTCGCCGGCGACCGCGGCGAGCGCCGCGGCCTGCGCGATGTTCGAGACGTTGGAGGTGGAGTGCGACTGCAGGTTGGTGGCCGCGGCGATCACGTCGCGCGGGCCGATCATCCACCCGACCCGCCAGCCGGTCATGGCGTAGGTCTTCGCCACGCCGTTGAGGATCACACAAGTGTCGGCCAGCTCGGGCACGAGGCCCGGCATCGACGAGAACACGTGACCGTCGTAGGTCAGGTGCTCGTAGATTTCGTCGGTCACGATCCAGATGCCGCGGTCGAGCGCCCAGCGCCCGATCGCCTCGACCTCGTCGGGCGGGTACACCGCGCCGGTGGGGTTGCTGGGCGACACGAACAGCAGCACCTTCGTGCGCGGCGTGACCGCCGCGTCGAGTTGCTCGATCGAGACCCGGAATCCGCTGGCCTCGGTGGTCGGGAGCACGACGGGCACGCCACCGCCGAGCGCGATGCACTCGGGATACGAGGTCCAGTACGGCGCCGGCAGCAACACCTCGTCGCCCGGGTCGCAGAGCACCTGGAACGTGTTGTAGACGGCGTGCTTCCCGCCGTTGGTGACGAGCACCTGCTCGCCCGCGCAGTCGACGCCGGAGTCGCGCTTGGTCTTGTGGGCGATCGCGGCGCGCAGCTCGGGTAAGCCCGCCGTGGGCGAGTAATGGTGAAAGCGGGGCTCTCGCGCCGCGGCGATCGCGGCGTCGATGATCGGCTGTGGAGTCGGGAAGTCGGGCTCGCCGGCGCCGAAGCCGATCACGTTCTCGCCCGCGGCCTGCAGTGCCTTGGCCTTCGCGTCGACGGCCAGCGTCGCCGATTCCTTGATCGCGGCGATCCGCGCGGAGATGCGTTCCACGCCCCCATCCTCGCGCAGAGCCGGCCATGGGCCCGGCGCCATTCCGCCGATCGGGGCGCTGAACCCGTGTTCGCGGCGGCGGCCGCCTACCCTGAGCGGCCATGCACGGCGACGCCGGCCCGGCGCGACGCGGGGCACCCAGGTTCACGGCCGCCCTGATCGCGGTCTCCGTGCTGGTGGCGGGCCTCGCCGGCATCATCGCGCCGGCGGCGCGGGCCGACACGGGCACCCCGCCGCCCGAGGCGTTCATCCTGGTCGACGCCGGTACCGGCGCGGTGATCACCGGCCGCAACATCCACGAGGCGCTCTCGCCCGCGAGCACGGCGAAGATCATGACCGCGCTGGTGGCAGTCGAGCGGCTGCCGCCCGACGCGATGATCCGGGTGAGCTCGAACGCCGCCAATCGCGAGGCGATGAAGATCGGGCTGCAGACGGGTGCGCGGTGGCCGTTCGCGGAAGCGATGGCGTCGATGATGATGGTGTCGGCGAACGACGCCGCCTACGCGGTGGCCGAGACGGTCGGCGGGAGCATCCCGGGATTCGCGGCCGATCTCAACGCGACCGCCAAGCGGCTCGGCATGCGCGACAGCACGTGGGGTGATCCTGCGGGTCTCACCGACGGCACGTCGTATCAAGGCGGTCCGAAAGTCAGCGCGTACGACATGGCAATCGCGGCCCGCAACGCGCTCACGGTGCCGGCGATCGCGCGCTGGGCCGACACGCGTACCTATGACTTCACCGATCCGTCGGGCACGCATCACGAGCTCACCAACCACGACAAGTTCCTGCCGGACAACGGTTTCGGCTACGTGGGTGCGAACGGTTTCAAGACGGGCTATACGGAGCTCGCCGACCACACGTTGGTGGCAACCGCGAAACGCAACGGGCGCCAGTGCATCGCGGTGATCCTCGGCGCGACCGACAGCGGTTACACGTGGGCGGCGTCGCTCCTCGACGAGTGTTGGCAGAAGCCGCCCGTTGCCACCACCGGCGTGCGACTGCCGCCGATCGCGGTGTCGCCCTACGGGACCCGCCTGACGGCCCGAGCCGCGTTCACCAAGCTCGCGGTCGGCAGCACCGGCGCCGCGCTGGCCAAGACGGCACCGACGACGCCGGCAACGACACCCTCCACGACCACGACCGTGCCGCCCGCAGCCCCCGCGACCACCCCGCACGGTTCGAACCCGCCGAAGCACACTGCGGCGACGTCGGCGACACCGCGTTCGGTCGTGACCTCGACCATCTCGGTGAAGCGCGCCGCGCACCATTCCGGCGGCTTCCTCACGACGACGCGCATCGCCGTGGTGTTCGTGCTCCTGGTCGCGTTGGCCGTGTTCCTCCGGCGCCGTGCCGTGAGGCACCAACGCGCGCGGCGCATCGCGCGTCAACGCGCACGCGCCAAGGCGATGCGCAGCGGGAGCCTCCCCGTGGTCGACGGTCGCTACCGCACCGGGATGCGCGTCGGGCCACCGGTCGAGTCGCGTGTGCGGGTCAAGCGCAACCACATCGATCTCACCGAGGACGATCCGTCGCGAGACCCCGGCCGCGGAAGCCGAACCGACTTCTTCGGCCTCAGCTGACGCGCGCCCGCCCGTTTGCAAATCGCTTCATCAGATGAAGCGATTTCGCGCCCGTCAGCCAGCACGTCGCAGCCGAGTCACCAAGGCATGCTGACGCCGCCGTTGGGGCGTTCGATCTGGCCGGTGATGAACGC
>CAZLEC010000260.1:0-6461 GCA_964558245.1 uncultured Burkholderiales bacterium
ATCTCCCACTCGAGCATCGGGTTCGGTCCGGGGGGTGGGCCCGGGCGCCCGCCGCCCTTCCGGGCGCGATCTCCGCGTGGTGTTGCGGCGTACACGCCGACCACGACCTCGCACAGACCGGCGGCAATCGCCGCCGCCGCGTGCTCGACATGGATCTCGTAGCTCGAGCCGCCCGTCATCGTGCCGTCGAGGAAACGCGGCCGGATGCCGAGGTACTCGGCGAAGCCCGGCGCCATGCCGCCGTAACAGATGCCGTCGACGTCGTCGATCGTGAGCCCCGCGTCGGCGAGCGACTCGCGCACCATCGCGGCTTCGAGCGCACGCCCGTGCTGTTCGAGCACGCCGGTGGGCGATGCCCGGTCGGCGACGCCCACGATGGCGGTCGCGGCTCGCAGTGTTCGCTCGGTCATCGCCGCGCCGCTCAGCGCCCGGCTCGCATGGGGGGAGATTACGCGGGCAAGGGCCGTTCGCATCAAGTCCGGCGACCGACGCGTCGCGTGTGTGTGCGCGCGAGGTAGCCACGCGCGCACTCGGCCCGACCCCGTCAGTCGAGTGGGACCTGGCGTCGGCGCCGGTGGCTGAAGGTCGAGACGTGGTCGACGCCGTGCTCCACCAGCGCGGCACGGACGTGAGAGAACCCGGAGCCGAGTTGTTCCGGCCGGTGCGCGTCGGAGGCGGTCGTGAATCCGACTCCGGCATCGCACAGCCGCCACAGCAGGCTCGGTGACGGATAGAGCTCCGCGGCCGGCTTGCGCAGCCCGGCCGATGACACTTCGACCGCAACGCCGCCGGCGGCGATCGCCGCGCTCATTCGCGTTTCGAACGCCGCGATGTCACGCGGCCGGTAGCCGGCGACCTTGATCACGTCGACGTGCGCGATCACGTCGATCCGGCCGGAGTTGGTGAGATCTTCCACGGCGGCGACGTACGCGTCCCACACGTCGTCGACGGATCGGGAGGCCCACTCGGCGGCGAACACGTCGTCGCCGTACGCGTCGAACAGCCACGGGCCGATCCAGTGCACCGATCCCAGCAACACGTCGAAGGGATACGCGTCGAGGATCTCGGAGACGGCCTCGTTCGCACCCGGGAGATGGTCGACTTCGAGCCCGACGAGAATCGGGAGCCCGCGGTCCTGCGCGGTGACGAGCAGATCGACGTACTCGTCGAGGTGTGCTCCGCGTTCGGTCTCCCACACGTGCTCGGCGCGCACTCGCAGTTCCGACGCGCCCTCGTGGTTCCACAGGCGAAGTGCAACCTCGGCGATCTCCTCGAACCGGTTGCAGTGCTCGGTAATCGCGATCTGGTGGACGCCGCGCCGGGACGCGTCGTCGCACGAGCGCGCGAGCTCGTCGTAGGTGGGGAGCGCCGTGCCCGGCTCGTGCGGCCAGAGGTGCGTGTGCAGATCGATCATCGCGGCTGGTACCCGGTCATCCCGAACATTTTGACCGCGAGCGGGAATCTTGTGGTGACGGTCTCCGGCCCGACGCTCAGGAACTTCTTACGAGATCCTTCACTGCCGATGCCCATGTGGGGGTGCGTATCTCGCGTACGGTCGAGCGGCGTGCGCGACCGACACCGAGGTTCGATGTGACCATCACGAAGATCTTCGGGCTGCCCGCGCATCCGCTGTTCGTCCATATCCCGGTCGTGCTCATACCGCTGACGGCGATCGGTGCGGTAGCGATGGCGTGTTCCGCACGCGTGCGCGACCGGTTCGGCTGGTTGGTGCTCGCGGTAGGGATCGTCGCCGGACTGAGCACGCAGCTCGCGATCGGGAGCGGGCAGGCGCTGCGGCACAGTGTCCCGCAGTCCGCCGCCCTCCGGCACCACGCGCACACCGCTGAGACGATCCGCCCGTTGATCCTGTTGCTGTTCCTTGTTGCGCTGGGCGTGATGCTCCTCGACCGCCGGACCCGATCCGCGTGGCCGTTCGCGGCGGGGATTCCGCGGAAGCCCGTCGGGCCCGCGGCGCGGGCCGCGTTGATCGCGCTGACCGTCGTGGTGGCCGCCGGTACGAGCATTCGGCTCTTCCAGATCGGTGACAGCGGAGCGAAGGCCACCTGGCAGCGAGTGCACCTCGTCACGAACGCGCGGGCACGACGGCCGAGCAGTCGCGGGTGATGCCGCGCGAGCGGGATCCGGGACAGCAGCGCGTCTTCCGGCGGAGGCGCCTGGCCGTTCTCGCGTGCGCGGTCGCGTTCGCGCTCTTGATAGGGGCCTGCGTCTCGAGCGTGAGCAGCGGCAGCGGCAGCGGCGCGCGCCGGAAGTCGTCGACAGCCGGCGCGGCGCCGACGAGTACCGCCGAGCGACTGGTTGGTCGCGCCGAGCCGGCGGTTGCGATCGATCGCACCTACTCCGAGAAGCCCGTCACGGATCTGCCGAGCGCGGTCGAGGATCCGGCCGCAGCCGCGTTCGGCGCGGACATCCGCTTCGCCGGCGGGCTCGACTCGCAGGACGCCTCGACGGCCGGCGTCGTCGCGGTCGGCGGGTCACGTGCTCAGCTGATCGGTCAACTCCCGTTCGCGCGCCACGACGCGGCCGGTGCCGGTCTCGGTGGCGACCTGTACGTATTCGGTGGTGGTGATTCCAGCGGTCAGCTCGACTCGATCGTCCGAGTCGATGCTTCGGGCGCGGCGAGCAGTGCCGGCACACTGCCGGTGGCGTCGTCGGACTCGAGTGCCGCAGTCGTCGGCGCGACCGCGTATGTGGTCGGTGGCTACGACGGCAGCAACTGGCTCGACACGATCGTCGCCTTCACGCCGCAGACGGGTGCGACGGTCGTGGCGCACTTGCCCACGCCGTTGCGCTACGCAGCCGTGGGCGCGGTCGACGGCCAGGTCGTGATCGCGGGTGGCTCGACGCCGTCGGCCCGGGCGACGACGCCGATCTACGGGTTCGACCCGAAGACGAATGTCGTGTCCCGCATCGGGGACCTGCCGACCGCGATGACACACGGATCGGCAGCGGGAATCGGTCATGAGGTCGTGGTCGTCGGCGGTCAGGACGCCTCCCGCGCCGCGCTCGACACGATCGTGGCCGTCGACCCTCGAGCTCGGCGGGTGCGGGTTGCGGGTCACCTGCTCGCGCCGCGCTCCGATGCCGGGCTCGTCGGGGACGGCTCGCGTTTGTGGCTCGTCGGCGGCCACAACTCGTCGGGAACGCTCACCGGCGTGAGCGAGATCGTCGACACCGCGACTCCGACGATCACCCGCAATGTGTACGCGCACGACGGTCCCAACGACCTGAGCCCGATCGCGAGCGCGGCGCGCCCGTTGGTGTACGTACCCAACAGCCAGTCGGACACCGTCGACGTGATCGATCCCAAGACGATGACCGTCGTCGAGCACTTTGCCGTCGGCGGACTCCCTCAGCACGTGACGCCCTCGTGGGACTTGAAGACGCTCTACGTCGACAACGACCACGGCAACAGCTTGACGCCGATCGATCCGAACACGGGTCTGCCGCGCGGACCGGCGATTCCCGTCGCCGATCCGTACAACCTCTACTTCACGCCGAACGGCAAGTACGCGATCGTCGTCGCCGAGGCCCAGGCTCGACTCGACTTCCGCGACCCGGCGTCGATGAGATTGATCGCGTCGGTGCCCGTACCGTGCCGCGGCATCGACCACATGGATTTCACGGCCGACGGCTCGCTCGCGCTCGCGAGTTGCGAGTTCTCCGGTGACCTGGTGGTGATCGATGTTCATGATCTGTCCGTCGTGCGGACCATTGCGCTGCCGAGATCACTCGCGCGCCCGCAGGACGTGAAGCTGTCACCCGACGGCACGGTGTTCTACGTCGCCGACATGACCAACGGCGGAGTCTGGGAGGTCGACGCGCAGACCTTCGAGGTCATGACGTTCCTGCCGACCGGACGCGGCGCTCACGGCTTGTACCCGAGTCGCGACGCGAAGGACATGTACGTGTCGAACCGCGACGCGGGAACTGTCAGCGTCGTCGATTTCGCGAGCCGGACGGTGACGGCTACGTGGTCGATCCCCGGTGGATCTCCCGACATGGGCGGCGTGTCGGCCGACGGCCGCGTGCTCTGGCTCTCGGGAAGGTACGACAGCGAGGTGTACGCGATCTCCACCGCCGACGGCCATGTGATCGCCCGGATCCCGGTGGGGCGCGGTCCGCACGGTCTGGCGGTGTGGCCGCAACCCGGGCGCTACTCGCTCGGGCACACGGGCGTCATGCGGTGACGACGGCCGGTTCTTGCAAAGTTCTTGCCTGTTTCGCACCGGCCTCTTAGGCCTTCCACCGATAGTTGGTCGCATGTCGACTGCATCCTCCCGATCTTCGTCGCATCGCGCGCTGCGTGCCCGCGATGCCGGTCTGCGCCGGATCTCGATGACCACCCGAGCGCTCGTCGTGGGTTCGGTCGCCGCAACCGGGGTGTTCACGTCGCTGGCGGCGTGGGCGCAGCCGGGGCGGTCCAAGACCGTGCGTACCGCCCAACCGGTCACCGGCGGGCAGCTCAGCTTCGGCTCACGAGTCGCCATCGGAACGTCTCCCGCGACGACGCCCGCGACGACGCCGGCAACGACGCCGGCCACCGCGCCGTCGAGCGGTGATCAAGGCAACTCGACGCAGCCGATCTCGCCGCCCGCGACCGTTCCGGCACCCGCCTACCAATACACCCCACCGCCGCCCCAGTACTCGCCTCCGGTGGTGGTGTCCGGAGCGTCGTAGCGCCATGGAACGGCCTCTCACGTTCCCCGCGCTCGGCACCACCGCAGTGCTTGTCGTGACCGACGACCGCGCGCTCGAAGCGGCGCACGCGCTGCTCGTGAAAGAGATCGACGCGATTGATCTCGCGTGCAGCCGGTTCCGCTCCGACTCCGAGATCTCCTCGGTGAACGCGAACGCCGGCCGTGACACACGCGTCTCCGCGCGGTTCATCGAGGCGTTGGAGGTCGCGTTGCGCGCCGCCCGCTTGACGGGCGGGCTCGTCGATCCGACCGTCGGTTCGACGATGCGTGTGCTCGGCTACGACCGTGACTTCGACGTGATGGATCGCAGCGGACCCCCGCTCGAGGTTTCGTTGCAGCGCATCCCTGGATGGCAGACGGTCGAGCTCGATCAGCGGCGTTCGACGGTGCGCGTCCCGCCGGGAGTCGAGCTCGACTTCGGCGCGACGGCCAAGGCGTTGTGCGCCGATCGGGCCGCGCACGGCATCGCAGCCGCGACCGGTGCGGGTGCGCTCGTGAGCCTCGGTGGCGACGTCGCAATGGGCGGCCCCGCGCCCGAGGTGGGTTGGCCGCTGCTCGTCGCCGATGAACACGCCGCGGATCCGAGCAGCGAAGGTGACCGCATCGTCGTTCGTTCCGGAGGCGTCGCGACCTCGGGCACGACCGTTCGCCGGTGGTGGAGAGGGATTCAGGAAGTGCACCACCTGATCGATCCGAGCACCGGGCGGCCGGCGCGCGAGCAGTGGCGAACCGCGAGCGTCGCGGCCGGCTCGTGTGTCGACGCGAACATCGCGAGCACCGCGGCGATCGTGCTGGGCGTGCGGGCGCCGGCGTGGCTCGAGGCTCGCGCCCTGCCGGCGCGCCTCGTTTCGGCAGCCGGCGAGGTGACGCGAGTAGCGGGCTGGCCCGCGGACGTGAGTGTCCAGTGCTAGCCGCGGCGGGCAGCTCCAAGGCGCTGTGGTACGCGACGCGGGGCACCGGGATGGTGAGCCTGGTGTTGCTGACCGCGAGCGTCGGGCTCGGTGTCTCCGAGCTGGTGCGATTCGCCAGCCCGCGCTGGCCGCGATTCGTCGTTGCCGCGTTGCACCGCAACGTGTCGCTCCTCGCGACCGCTTTTCTCGCGGTGCACATCGCGACGGCGATCGCCGACAGCTTCGCGTCGATCCGCCTGGTCGACGTCTTGGTCCCGTTCGTGGGCACCTACCGTCCGCTGTGGCTCGGATTGGGAACGGTCGCGTTCGATCTCATCCTCGCGCTCGTGGTGACGAGCCTGTTGCGCGAGCGCCTGGGACACCGAGCTTGGCGGGCCGTGCACTGGGCCGCGTACGCCGCGTGGCCGTTCGCGTTGCTCCACGGTCTCGGTACGGGGAGCGACACGCGAACCCGTTGGGCGGTGGTCGTCAACGTTGCGTGCCTCGTGGTCGTGCTCGCCGCGGTCCTGACGCGGGTCGGCTGGACCCGCACCGTGTCGAGCGCGCGCCGGACGGTCGCGGTGCTCGGGAGCCTGACGGTCGCCGTCGGCGTCACCGCGTGGATGATGTTGGAGCCGATGCGCCCGGGTTGGGCTCGCAAAGCGGGGACGCCGAGCGCGCTGCTCACCGCGACGCAACCGGCCGCCGGGACGGTGACCTTCCCCCTTCCCTTCACGAGCGGGGCGCAAGGTTCGATCCGGCAGTCGCACTGGCACTGGCGCGGTTTCACTACCGTGACGATCGATACCGCGTTGACCGCGATTCGCGGCGCGCACCTCCGTGTCTTGATCCA
>CAZLEC010000261.1:0-6457 GCA_964558245.1 uncultured Burkholderiales bacterium
GATCACCGAGATCGGCGCGCTGCGGATGCGCGGCGGAGAGTTGCTCGGCCGTTTCGAGACGTTCGTAAATCCCGGCGTCCCGATTCCGCCGATGATCACGGTGCTCACCGGGATCACCGAAGCGATGCTGTTGCCCGCTCCGCGTATCGGCGAAGTGCTCCCCGCGTTCCTCGAGTTCGCGCACGACGCAGTGATCGTCGGGCACAACATCCGGTTCGACATCGGTTTCCTCGATGCCGCACTCGTCGGGCACGGCTATCCGCGTCTCTCGCACCGCCGTGTCGACACGGTCGCGCTGGCGCGTCGCCTCATTCGCGACGAAGTCCCGAACCTGCGGCTCGGCACGCTCGCGCGTCACTTCCGGACCGCGGTCGAGCCGGTGCACCGCGCGTACGCCGACGCGGCAGCCACCGCCGAGGTGCTGCACGCGCTGCTCGAACGCGCCGCAGCGTTCGGCGTGCTCGGTCTCGACGATCTCCTCGCGTTGCCGACCATGCGCGCACACCCGTCGGCGGCGAAGCTCGCACTCACGTCGAAGCTGCCGCGCCTGCCCGGCGTCTATCTGTTCCGCGATCGCGGCGGGCGCGTGCTCTACGTCGGCAAGGCGACCAACCTCCGCAGCCGCGTCCGTTCCTATTTCTCCACCGAGGACCGCAGGAAGGTGCCGCAGCTCTTGCGCGAGACGGTGAGCATCGAGCACCGGGTGTGCCGCGGGCCGTTCGAAGCGGCGATTCGGGAGCTGCGGCTGATCCAGCGCCTGGAGCCGCGCTTCAACCACGAGAGCAAGTCATGGCGGCGTTACTCGTACCTGAAGCTGACCGCGGAGCGGTTCCCTCGGCTCGTCGTGACCCGCGTCGCCCGCCCCGACGGCGCGTCGTATCTCGGGCCGTTCCGTTCGAGCTCGGCGGCACACCGGGCGCGCGAGGCGATCGAAGACGCAGTGCCGTTGCGGCGCTGCGGAACCAAGATCGGACGCAAGGCCGTGCTCGAGTGCGGTCCGCCCTGCGTGCCGGCGCAACTCGGTGTGGCGTCGTGTCCGTGCCGGTCCCAGATCAGCGACGAGTCATACGCGGCGTTGGCCGACGTCGTTCGGCGGGGCCTGCAAGAAGATCCTGCGCTCCTGTGCGCACCACTCGAGTCGCGTATGCGGCGACTCGCCGAGGTCGAGCGATACGAGGAAGCGGCCGCGACTCGCGATCGGCTCTCGACGTTGATGCAGGCATTGCAACGGCAACGGGCGATGGATGCGCTGCGTGCTGCGGAGCGGCTCGAGATCGACAGCGACGAAGGCCGGCTCGTGCTCGCACACGGGCGCGTGGTGCTCGGAGAGTCGGAGATGACCGACGGCGAGGAACCCGACCTCGGCGTTCCGCCGGGGCGCGCCGAGGCCGACGAGCTCATGCTCGTGAGCCGTTGGCTCCAGCAGGCACGCAACGTCCGCTGCCACGATGCGATCGGCGTCGCGGCGACGCGACTCCCCGCGGTGGCGAGCTACGCGTCGGTGCGAGACGACTGACGCGTTCGCGTTCGTGAACGCGCGCGCGGGATATCGCTGCTCTCGGGCGGCGCCGGTGCCCGGCGGTTCGCGCGCACCCGAGCGATGCCGTAGACCGCGCCTTGCAGGATCCCCGCGGTCGCGAGCGCGACGAACGGGAGCAGGCGGGCGATCGGCCAGAAGCGCGACCAGCCGTCGGCCAACGCGACGTCGGTGACCTCGTTCGTCGTGAGCAGCCCGACCGAGCGCGCCAGCGTGAACACGATGAGGAACGCGAGCGGGACGGCGACGAACCACATCAGGAAGCGGATGCCGCGCGGTGGGATCAGGTCGTCGGGACGGACACCGGTCGGGCGGGCCGGCGGTGGCGTACCGGGCGCGACGACGGGCGGGGCCAGCGGCTCGCCGATCGGGCGCGACAACGGCGAGACCGTGCTCGCGATCGTCTGCGTCGCGTGCGGGTCGAGATCGGGCGGCGGTGGCGCCGACGCGACGGGCCAGGGAAGATCGTCGACCGGGGCGGGCGCGACCGCAGGCTGCGGCACGTCGTTGGAGGCGACCTGCGCGACCGCGGGGACCTTCAGGGTTCGCCCACACCCGGTGCACGGGAACGCCGAGCGACTGCCGACGTTCTCGAGCGGGTGCTTCGTCCCGCACTCGGGACACAACAAGACGGGCGCCACTCAGGCCTCCCCTTCTGCGGCGCGAGCGGCGCTGCTCACGCGCACGAGTGTGTCGAGCGCGCGCTCGGCGGCCCCACTGTCGAGCGATGCGCACGCGGCCTCGACGCCCGCGGCGAGATCCGGCGCGATGCCGGCGACCACGACCGCGGCGGCCGCGTTGAGCACTACGAGGTCGCGATGCGGCCCCTTTTCACCGGCGAGCACCGCGCGCAGCAACTGTGCGTTGGTGGCCGCGTTGCCGCCGACGAGATCGGACGGTTCGGCGCGGGCGATGCCGAGATCGAGTGGATCGATCGAGTACTCGTGCAGCACGCCGTCGGCCAGCTCGTGCACGGTGCTCGTGGAGGTCGTGGTCAGCTCGTCGAGACCGTCGACGCCGTAGAACACCATCGCGCGTTCGGTTCCGAGCTCGCGCAGCGTCCCGAGCATGCGCGCGGCCATCGTCGCGTCGGACACGCCCACGGCCTGGCGCCGCACCCGTGCCGGGTTCGCGAGCGGCCCGAGGAAGTTGAACGTGGTCGGCACGCCGATCTGCGCGCGCGCCGGGCCGAGGAATCGCATCGCCGGGTTGTAACGGGGGGCAAAGCAGAAGCCGACGCCGGCATCCTGCACGCACTGCGCGACGCCCGCGGGACCGAGCTCGATCGCGACCCCGAGCTCCTCGAGCACGTCGGCCGAGCCGGCCTTCGACGAGGCGGCGCGGTTGCCGTGCTTCACCACTCGCGCGCCGGCGCCCGCGGCCACGAGCGCGGCCATCGTCGACACGTTGATCGTGCCGGAACGGTCGCCACCCGTTCCGCACGTGTCGATCGCGCCGTCGGGCACTTCCACCCGGGTGCCGTAGCGGTACATCGCGTGCACCAGTGCCGCGAGCTCGCCTTCGGTCTCACCCTTCGTGCGGAGCGCGACGATGAACGCGGCGGCCTGCACGTCGGTGACCCGGCCCTCGAACAGCTCGCTCATCGCCGACTCGACCGCGTCGGCGGAGAGCTCGACGCCGCGCGTCAACTGGGCCAGGATCGGCGTGAGGACTTCGTTCATACAGAGAGGTTCAGTCCCACCAGATGTCATGGTCGAGCACACCGCGCGCGATCAGCCCGAGCTGTACCTGCGAGGTGCCCTCGACGATCGTGAGCTGCTTCGCATCACGGTAGTAGAGCTCCGTGAGGTGATCCTTCATATAGCCCGCCGCGCCGAGCATTTGCAGCGCCTCGCCCGAAACTTTCACAGCAACTTCACTGGCGTAGTACTTCGCCATCGAGAGGAACGGCACGTACTCCTTGGTGAACTTGCCCTCGTCGGCCATCGCCGCGGCGCGGTACGTCAGCAGCCGCGCGGCTTCGATCTCGGTCGCGAGTGAGGCGATCTTCCATTGGATGCCCTGCATGTCGGCGATGGTCTTGCCGAACGCGGCGCGCTGCTTCACGTACTCGACTGCGTACATGAGCGCGCCCTCGGCCAGCCCGATCCCGCGCGCGGCCACCACCGGGCGCATCGAGTTGAGCCCGAGCATCGCGAGCCGGAACCCGCCGATCTCGCCCACGAGGTTGCGCGCCGGCACGCGAACGTCGTCGAGGAGGAGCTCGCCGGTGTCGACGCCGCGCACGCCCATCTTGTCGTCGGTGCGGCCGACCGCGACGCCGGGCGTCGAGCGGTCGACGATGAAGCACGAGATGTCGGCGTGCGAACGCGAGTCGGCCGGGCCGGTCTTGGCGAACACGCAGTACCAGTCGGCCTGCACGACGCCGGACATCCAGCACTTGGTGCCGTTGAGCACCCAGTCGTCGCCGTCGCGCACGGCCTTGGTGCGCATGCCGACCACGTCGCTGCCGGCTTGCGGTTCCGAGAGCCCGAAGCCGGCGCGCATCTCGCCGGTGGCGATGCCGCGCACATAGTGATGCTTCTGCTCCTCGCTGCCCGCGATGAGCACCGGCCCGGTCGGCAGGCGCGTGAGCAACAACATCAGCGCGGCCGTGTTGGAGTACTTGGCGACCTCCTCCATGGCGACGGTGAGGCCGAGGATGCCCGCGCCCGACCCTCCGTACTCCTCGGGGATCACGAGGCCGAGCAGGCCGGTGTCGCGGAAGAGCTCGAAGAGATCCTGGGGATAGCCGGCGGTGACGTCGATCTCCCGGGCCCGGGGCGCCACTTTCTGCTGTGCCAGCTTGCGCACGGTGGCCTGGAGCTCGGCGAGCTCCGGCGGGAGGTCGAAAGCCATTGACGGGCGAGCCTACCGGCCGACGCGTCAACCTTTCGGACCACCCAGCCGTGGAAACCTAAGAATGAGTGAAGGAAAAGTGAGCACCCAGCCGCTCCCGACCTCGGTCGTGGGGGCGGACTTCGACGACTCGTTCCCCGCGCTCTTCCGCGACGCCTACCGGGTCGCGTACCGGCTGCTCGGCGACCGCGAGGACGCGGCCGACGTCGCGCAAGAGGCGTGCGCCCGCGCCTGCGCGCGCTGGCGGCGACTGACGCGCGGCGGCGACCCCGCGCCATGGGTCGTGCGGGTGGCCGGCAACCTCGCGATCGACCAGTGGCGCCGGCGGCGGACCGCAGCGGGCCACGAGGTGCAGCCCGCGATGCCCACCGGCACGCCCGACCGGGTCGACCTTCACCGCGCGCTCGATGCACTCCCCCGCCGCCAGCGGGAGGTCGTCGTGCTGCGCTACTTCGCCGACCTCTCCGAAGCGGCAGTCGCGAGCGCGCTCGGGTGTTCGGTCGGCACGGTCAAGACGCACAACTCGCGCGCGCTCGCCACGCTGCGGGCTGCGCTCGATCCGCGCGACGAGGAGACGTGATGCTCGATCAACTCGACCGGCTCGACGACGCGACACCACCCGACGCCGACGACGCGATGCTGCGGCGCGTCCGCGGCCGCGCCAACCACTTGCGCCGCCGGTTCCGGATCGTGATGACGACCGCGGTCGTGGTTCCGCTCCTTGCTCTCGGCGCAGTCGCCGCGATCGCGAGCCGGAACACCACCAACGTCGAGGTGATCACTCCCTCGACGCGACCGACCACGCGTGCCGGTTTGTCGAGCGCGGGCACGCTGCCCGACGGACTGCACATCGAGATGACCGTCGAGACGCCGACGGTGCAACTGGGCCGCGACATCACGGCGAAGGTCGTCGTGAGCAATCGCAGCGACACGACGATGACCATGGGCTCCGGCGATCTGCAGTGCGCAGTCGGAGTCGGACCCGCGTTGCGCGACGCGCGCGGAGACACGACCGTCGCTGAATGGCCACCGGGAGACAACTGCCTTCGCGTGCACGCGTTCGGGCCCGGGAGGACCAAGACCTTCACGACGTCGTTGTCGACGAAGAGCGTCACGCTGAAGCAGGGTGCGCGACTCGGGCACTTCGAGATGACGTTGACGACCGCGAACACATTCCACCAACTCGTGGGACCGCTTGGCTTGAAGGCGGTGCCGGTCGAGATCGTTGCGCCCGACCTCACCGGGCAACTCGAGTTGTCGTCGTCGCAGGTCGTCGACGGCGGCACCATCACCGGCTTCGTCGTCTTCGACAACGCCGGGCACTCGGACGTGAGCGCGGGATGCTCGACCCACCGCGACTACCAGATCGCGCTGGCCGCCGACGGGGTCGTGATCAGGGACCCCCGCGCGCTCCAACTCAACCCGGACGCTCCCTGCCTGCGCAGTCAGCTCCTCCTCGAACCCGGAACGACCCGGTTCCCGTTCAAGGTGCCGGCGACGTATTTCGGCTGCACCACCCAGGTCACCGACGACCTTCTGGGGCTCCCGCGCTGCATCGGCCATCTGAAGACCCCCGCGCTGCCGGCCGGCAACTATCAAGTGGTGTTCACCGGAGCGGGCGCGTTGGGCGCGGTCGCTGTGGCTCCGGCACCGGTCCTCGTCGTGGTCCCGAACCCTCAGAAAGCCGCAGTTCCGACCGAAATCACACAGAATGGGTAGTTCCCCATAGATCGGGTGATCTCGACGTGCGATCATGGCGGCGGCGGGCGCCAGGGAGAACTACGTGACGACAATGGGCGGGCCGGAGCATTCCCTCGCGGATCCGGCCACGAACAAGGACTCGACCGGCGATTCGATCGTCGTCGAACGGATCGCCGACGGCGACGACATCGTCGTCGTGCCGGACGCGCCGACCTCGGCGCCGCGCGGACCGCGTCGCACCATCGTCGGCGCCGTCGTAGCCCTGGTGCTGATCGCCGGCGTCGCCGCCGCGGTCGCGACCCGGCACCACTCGCACAGCACCGCGTCGCGGAACGTGCGCTCGGTCGGGTCCGCGAGCCC
>CAZLEC010000262.1:0-6444 GCA_964558245.1 uncultured Burkholderiales bacterium
TTTGCAAGCAGGGGGTCGTGGGTTCGAGTCCCATCGTCTCCACCGCGAGAGTGCAGGTCAGAGGTGGTACGAGTTCGTTACGCACTCTGCCCTCCTGTGAACGTAGCCACTTTGAACGTGGCCGTTCGCTCATCGGCTACGTCGGGAGGCGGAGATGGCGAAGCGGCCCACGGTCCGCTGGAACAAGGCGGCCGGAGGCTGGATGGCCTGGGTCCGGTTCCCCGACGGATCGCGCCGCAAGGTCGAGCGGGTCGACAAGGCCGACGCGCAGCACGACCTCGACGAGCTGGTCGCGCTACGGGCGCAGTCGGTCGATCCGGGTCCCCGGCGGGAGAAGCTCGCGTCCTTCGCCGAGGTGATGGAGGCCTGGTTCGCCGAGGGCTGCCCGAACGTCGCGCCGACCGCCAAATCTCGACGCGCCCGGGTCAAGTCACCCAACACCGTGGCGAACGCCGTTTCTCGGGCATGAGAGCACGCAGTGCTGCCGTACGGGGCGGCCCGGCACTGCAATCGCGTGAACGTTCGGTGCGCCGTTCTGTGCGTGTGTCCGGCAGTCACTGGCTAGATCTCGTGCCCGCCTCGGAGACCGCAGTTGCGAGCTCGGGGACCGCTTCGCCGAGAGCCGCGACGACGCGTGGCCCCGCGTAGTCGTGCAGAACCCTCGCGCGCTGAGGTGCGGCGCGATCGCGAGCGGCACCGATATCGGCCGCGACTTCGCGTAGGAGCGCGACTGCGTGGTCGAGGCGCGGCGTCGCCCAGTGCTGGTCGTGTGAATACGTAGAGGTGTCGACATGCCGAACCGGTTCGAGCTCATAGTCCACCAGGAACGAGGCATCGGGGTCCAGGTATGCGAGTTGCCCGCCCCAGCCGGTCATAACGACCGGATTCCCATACGCCGCGGCGTCGAACGCGCCGATGTGCCAGCCCTCACCGCGCGACAGTGAGACGAAGCAGTCACCGCGGGTGTGCAAACCAGCGATCCGGTCTGCAGTCCAGTCCGCGACTTCGACACGCACGAGCGGAGGCCGCGGGTAGGAGCGAATGATGTGTGCGACCTCGAGCATGGTTGTACCCATGAGCGGTGAGTGCGGCGCCCAGTCTCCGCACTCCGGGAAGCGTGTGAACGGGGCGGTCTTGATCACGAACGCCACCGGGTCATCGATCGTGAAGGCTTCGAGAAACGCGCGAAGGTCAGCCCCAGGTTGCTTGCGCGGGCACCAGCGGCTGATCGTATAGAAGACGACAAGGTCCGCCGGCAGATCGAGGGGGAGCCCGCCATCACCGGGCACCGGATCGCACGCCACGTGCGGCACCGCGACCACGGGCGTCGTGACACCACTCGTCTCGAACACGGCGCGGTTCCATTCCGTGGGGACGATCACACGGTCAACGTCATTGAGCAACGGCACCCAATGTCGGGGGAGCCGGTCGGTCTCCCAGACCGTCTGCCAGATCAACGGGCCATCGCCGATGGCCTCGCGGATCTGCGGTAGGCGAGGGGGAAACATCCGAACAATCGTCGGCGAGCCGAGTGCAGCGCGCTCGGCTGGTAGAGGGTCACGACTATGACGACCCAGCGCGCACGGCTCCGTTTCGTTTCCGTACAACAACCGTCGGTACTCGACGCGCACTCCGCACCCGCGCATTGCACGTACGAGACGATCGGCCCCCTCGGCGTAGCCGACCAACTCGTCATCCGCGACGAAGCGCAAGGCGACGCCCGACGGCTCGCGTTCCATCGTCGCTACGCTCGACCGATGAGTGAGTCGATCCATGCCCGCCTGAGTGTGCCGCCCACGTCGCCGCGGCCGATCACTGCGATGTTCGTCATGACCAGGCTCCACGCTCGTACGGGCCGTCAGCGACGGAGAATACGCTCGTCGCCATGTTGACGAACGAACTTCGCAGGCCCGCGGGTCGTCGAGCAGCTCCTCGCCGAGGTTCCGGAGCTGGCTGCCTCACCTGCCCGGTCACGCGCACATAACGCCAACCTCCGCAGGCTCACGGGCGGCCCCAGATCCGGCGTTATATGCGGGTGATGTGTAGATGATTCTCGTCCTTCACCATCGCCCCCCCCGGGACCGTGCGGCACGAGCCGGACACGACACGGAACCAGCTGACTCATGCTCGACCAGTGGCTCCCGTTCCGATGCGCCACCAGACCCTTTGGGAACGGGCCGTTGTGCTCGTAGGTGCCGACGGCGAAGCAGCTCGTCGTGCTCGGACACGACACCCCGGAAATCTCGCCGTAGGTCGAGCCGCTGGGTTTGGGGCCCGGTGCGACTGACCACACTGCAGTCGCACTTGCCGATGGAGCGACCACGACCACTCCGCCAGCGACGAGACAGACCGCGACGACCAACGTTCCAAACTGTTGGTGCGACGGTCGTACAGACATCCGTACACTCGCATTCGGGTCACGGCGCATGGCCCAACCCTCGGCTCCTTCGGAACCACCGTCAACAGAGAGCGACCGGCTCCCCACTCCGAACGCTCGCTCCCTCCCTTCGTCTCCGAGAACCCGAAGCAGTGCGCGTCCATCGCGACGCCGTCTATTTCGCGGGTGTCGCGGTTGCTGAGAACGAGTTGCCGGGACCGGGGATCTCCTGATTGATGACCACCGTCATGAGGACGCACTTCGCGAACTTGGGCAGAGTGAAGCCGCCGCTGAACGTCGAGGGTCCCGTGAGGTTCGCCTTTCCGCTCATCGTGACACTGATTGGCGACGCGGTCGTGCAGGAGTTGCCGACCAGATTCACCGGCGGAAGCGTGATCGGGGGGAGCGTGATCGTCGGGAGTGAGATCGGCAGCCCGATCGGAAGCGTCGGAAGCGTGATCGGAAGTGTGGGAAGGGTCGGGTTGGCGAGATACATCGTCAGGATGTGAATGTTGAACACCGACGTCGCCGAGGTTTGGAAGGTCTTGAGATTCACGTGACCGGTGACCGGCCCGACCGGGACGATCGCGGCAGTCGCGGTCACGAGTCCGACGCCGGCTTCTGACTGCGTGAACGTCGTGTTGGGCAGCGAGATCGAGCCCAGCAGTTGCCCGGTCTTGAGGTCGATGGCGCCCTGGAAGGTGCCGGGTGGCGGCGACAAGGTCAGACCCGCCTTCGCGATGTGCGCCGTCGCGACCACGTTGTAGTTGAACTTGAAGACCGGATCCTTCTTCGGAAACGCCGACGCGTTCGTGATCGGCCACGCGGCCGCGACGAGCGCCGCCGGGACGATCAACAGGGCGACAATCCGGCGGCGGGAACGCCTGTACATCGGTAGCCCCCCAGAGCTCGACGAGGTGGAGGGTGTGCTGGGCGCACCTCCG
Source organism: uncultured Burkholderiales bacterium (assembly GCA_964558245.1). Taxonomy (GTDB): domain Bacteria; phylum Actinomycetota; class Acidimicrobiia; order IMCC26256; family PALSA-610; genus JBBQER01. The sequence goes on from CAZLEC010000262.1 coordinate 3,322, forward strand.
CGTGCCTCTACCCGCGAGGGTGTCGGCTGAAACCTTGCGCGCGCTCGGCCGGAACCAGAGCGCCGGCCGTCCTTGCATCTTCGGCGGTGTTGTGACAACCTACAACCGTATGGTTGTAGATCAACTCGAGCGTGAGCAGGCCGACCGGGTGTTCCACGCCCTCGCCGACGGCACCCGGCGCGACATCCTGCTGCACACGCTCGACGGCCCGCACAACGTGTCGGCCCTTGCCCGGCGCTACCCGATGAGCTTCGCCGCCGTGCAAAAGCACGTCGCGGTGCTCGAAGGCGCCGGACTCGTGATCAAGCAGCGTCAGGGCCGCGAGCAACTCGTGCGCGGCAACGTCGAGACCATGCGGCAGGCGTCGCGGCTCCTCGATCAGTTGGAAGCCGTGTGGACCGGCCGCATCGAACGGATCGGCGAGCTACTCGCCGACGAACAGAACCAAGGAGCGAACGCATGACGGTCGTCACCAGTATCCGCAAGGACCCGGAGGCGCTCACGATGGAGATCACGGCCGAACTCGACGCGACCGTCGAGCGCGCGTGGCAGCTCTGGGCCGATCCGCGTCAGCTCGAGCGGTGGTGGGGGCCGCCGACCTTCCCCGCCACGTTCGTCGACCACGACCTCGCGGTCGGCGGGCGGGCGTCGTACTTCATGACCGGGCCCGACGGCGACCGGCACCACGGTTGGTGGCAGGTGCTGGCCATTGACCCGCCGAAGCGGTTGGAGCTGCGCGACGGGTTCGCCGACGAGCACGGCACGCCGAACGACGCGATGCCGACCTCGACCATGGTCGTGACGCTGACCGAACGCGCCGGCGGCGGGATGCTCATGGCCATCGAGTCGCACTTCCCGTCGCTCCAGGCGATGGAGCAGATGGTGTCGATGGGCATGGAAGAAGGGATGACCGCGGCGCTGGGCCAGATCCCGGAGATCCTGGCCGGCCAGGTCTCGTCGGCGTGACGGGTCAGGACGCCTGACGGGAGCGCAGCGACGCGCCGAACCGGATGCGACGCTCGACCGCGTCGAGTGCGATCTCGTCGAGCGCGCGTCCGGTCTCGGCCGCCCGCTCCTCCATGAGGGTCACGGCCTCGTCGAAGGTGCAGCCGACTTGCGCCGCGACGCTGCCCGCCGCCCAGGCCACGAGCATGTCGTGTTCGAAGTCCGGTCCGTGTTGCATCCTGTGCTTATCGGAAGGTCGGCGCGAAAGCGTGAGCCGAACGGCCCGACCGATTCGGGCTGACGGCCGAAAGTCCCGGCACCGGCGGGACTTGTGCCTCTCCCGGCCGGGCGGGTCCGATCGTTTCAATGTTCGTATGACTGCAGCAGCTCTCGAATATCAGCCCGAAGCGCCCACGCCGCCGCCGGTCGACCCGACGCCGCTACCGGAGGACCGGCCGCTCGAAGACGTGCGGGTCGAGCGGGTCGTCCTTCGAACGGCCATCGTCGGAGCGGCGATCGGAGCCGCGATCTGCGCCCCCGTCTACGTCCTGCTCGTGTGGCTGGCGGTTCGTAACTCCGGCACGGCGCTCGGACCCGCGATCGGCATCGCCATCGGGCTCGGCCTGTATGCGGGACTGTTCCTCGGTGGATCGACGGGAACACTCATCGGGTCGAGATCTCTGGAGCACTACGAGCACGAGCACCTTCCGACCGCGCCCGCACGACCGCGCTGACCACGCGTTTGTCAGGCGCGACCCGGCCGGGGCCGCGCCGTGACCTGCTCGAGCGCGAAGACGGTTGGATCGGGACGCGGCGCGTCGGCGGGATGGTCGATCACGATCCCCGACGGTGAGTCCTTCCACCGCAGCGCGGTGCCGTCGACGGTTGTCACGGTCGTGGTCGGCGTGGCGCACACCTCGGCCAGCGTGACCGGCGTCGTGGCCCCCTGCACGAACGCGTACACGGTCTTGTCTCTCGCGGTGTAGCGAACCGGATGGCCGTCGGCGGTGACGGTGCCGGGCGTCACCCACGGTCGGGTCGCGGCGATCGCGGTTGCGTGTGGTGTGACCCAGTCGGCGAGCCAACCCAGCCGCGTGAGCTGCTCGTCGGGGATCTGCGCGTCGACCCCTCGAGGCCCGATGTTGAGCAGCAAGTTGCCGCCCTTGGCGATGATGTCGGTGAGCATCCAGAGCAGCTCGTCACGAGGAAGGAAGTGCTCCGGACGCGACCACGCGTTGTGGCCGAAGCTCTGGTCCATGCCGCGCACGCACTCCCAGGGCTTGCGCTGCACGTCGTCGAACACGACGTACTCGGGTGTGCGCACGTCGGAATGCGGCGGAACCGGCGGCACGACACCGGTGTCGCGCTTCGCCCGGTGTTGCACGCCCGCGTCGAGCGCGCGGCGCACGAGCGGCGATCGGGCCGACGCGAGCAGCGGGCTCCACGGCATCCACCGGTCGTTCACGACGCCGTCGGGCACTTGCTCGTAGTAGTGCCGGAACAGCGGCCACAGCTGCTTGCCCTCGGCCGGCCAGGCGATGTCGTTCCACAGCACGCTCGGCCGGTATCGCGCGATCAGCTCGCGCACCTGGGCTTCGGCGTACGCGGGATATTCACCGCGCGGGATCGCGTCGAGCATCTCCGCGACGGATCCGATCGGTCGGCTGTTGAACGTCGAGTCGAGCCCGCCCGAGTAGTAGACGCCGAACCGCATGCCCGCACCGCGCACGGCTTCGCCCAACTCGCCCACCACGTCGCGGCGGCAGTTCCAGCCCGCGCGATTGGGGTTGCGAACGTTGGTCGGCCACATGCAGTACCCGTCCATGTGCTTCGTCACGAACACGACGTAGCGCGCGCCGGTCGCCGCGAACCGGGCGGCCCACGCGTGCGGATCCCACTGTTCGAGACCCGCTTCCCATTCTTCGGCGAACTTGGCATACGGGCGGTTGCCGTAGACGTCGCGGTGGTGTTGGGCGACGGGGCTGTCGGGGAACTGCAGCGAGTTCTCGTACCACTCGGCATACGGGGAGTACGCGAGCGCGTCGCGCCGGCCCGACTGCACCAACTTGCCGATGTCGACGTCGACGGGCGCGAACGCCGGCACCGATGCCGGCGTCCAGTGCACGAAGATCCCGAGCTTCGCGTCGAGCCACCACGCGGGCACGCGATGCGCGCGCA
>CAZLEC010000263.1:0-6438 GCA_964558245.1 uncultured Burkholderiales bacterium
GCGATCTGCGACCACGTGGAGCCGGCGCCGTCGATGCTGACGTCGGCGAGCGCGGGCCCGGCACCGATCGACACCGCGAACGACGCGATGAGGAACAGCAATCCGAGGCGAGTGATCCACTTGCTCATCCGAATCGTCCCGTCACGTAGTCGAGGGTCCGCTGATCCTCGGGATGGAAGAACATCTTCTGCGTAGTGCCCTGCTCCACCACCACACCCGGCTCACCCTCGCCCGCGAGGAAGAACGCGCAGTACTGAGACACGCGCGCGGCCTGTTGCATGTTGTGCGTCACGATCACGATCGTCACCTGCTCGCGCAGCTCGTCGATGGTCTCCTCGATCCGCCGCGTGGAGGTCGGGTCGAGGGCCGAGCACGGCTCGTCCATCAGCAACACATCCGGCCTCACGGCCAGCGCTCGCGCTATGCACAGCCGCTGCTGCTGACCACCCGAGAGGCCGGCACCCGGATCGCCGAGCCGGTTCTTCACCTCGTTCCACAGCCCGGCCCGCTCGAGGCAGTGCTCCACCGTGTCCTGCGCGTCGCTCCGAGAGAGGCGATACCCGGCGAGCTTGAGGCCGGCCACGACGTTCTCCGCCACCGACATCGCCGGGAACGGGTTGGGCTTCTGGAACACCATGCCGATCCGCCGCCGGATGTCCGTGATCAGGAGATCGGAGCGATAGATGTCGATCCCGTCGATGTGCACGCTTCCTGCGAGCGACGCGCTCGGCACCAGCTCGTGCATCCGGTTCAAGATCCGCAAGAACGTCGACTTGCCACAACCCGAGGGACCGATGAGCGACGTCACGTGGTTCGCCTGCATCTCGAGGCTCACACGGTGCAGCACCTTGTGGTCACCGAACCACGCGCTCACGTTCTCGGCGACCAAGCCGGCCGCCGGGCCCCGCGCCTCGCCTACCGGGGGCGTCTCGACCGCCTCGACCGCGTTCGACGAGCTCATGAAAGACCCTTCCGCGCGAGACGTACTCGCTTGAAGCGACCGATGTGACCCGGGCCGCGACCCCCGATGATCCTGGCGACGATGAACAAGACGAGGACGAGACCGAGCAGCACGAGCGCGCCCGTCCACGCCCGTTGGATCTCCGCCGACTGTGGCAACCGCACCAGGCGATAGATCATCAACGGCAACGCGTCCTGCTTCCCCTTGAACGCGTTCCCGTTGAAATAGGGATTACCGAGCGAGGTGACGAGCAGCGGCGCGGTCTCACCGACGACACGCGCGACACCCAGGATCACCGCGGTGAGCAAGCCTGCGCGCGCGGTCGGGAAGATGATCCGGCGCACCGTTGCCCACTCGCCCCCGCCGAGCGCCAGTGACGCCTCCCGCAGCCCGCCCGGAACCAGCCGCAACACCACCTCGGCAGTGCGGGTCACCGTCGGCAGCATCATCACGGCCAACGCCAACGACGCGGCCAGGCCGGTCTGCTGCTGGTGCAACGCGAGGATGAACGCGGCGTAGACGAACAGGCCGGCCACGATCGATGGAGTCGCGCTCATCGCGTCGACGATCATGCGCACAGGCCGGGCCATGCGGCCCCGGATCTCGCTGAGGAACACCGCGGTCGTGATCCCGAGCGGCACCGAGAGCAGCGTCGCGATCCCGACCATCTCGAAGGACCCGACAATGGCCTCCGAGCCGCCCCCTTCGGTCGCCTTGCTCAGTGGCCCGACATGGCCCTGGTCCTGGGTGAAGAACTGGGGTCGCAACGCGTGATAACCGCGCGCGATCGTGTAACCGACGATCACCGCCAGCGGGATCAGCATCCCGATCGCGACCGTCGCCACGATCACGCCGACGATCCGATCGCGGGCATGCAACGCCCCGAGTCGCTCCCGGGCGACGAGCCACACAGTCGCCAGGAACGTGACGTACCACGCGACGCCGAAGCCGAGGCCGCCCGACAACGGTGTGAGCCGCTCGTACACGAGCCACGTCAGGCAAAAGGACCCGGCCGCGGCACCGACCAGATCGATGACGTCGGCCGGCCGGAACCCGCGCGGGCGGATGCGCTCGGCGGGAGCTTCACCCGAGAACTCGATCCGCTCCTCGTCGAAGTCGATTGGCTCCCCGCCCGCCGCGCCGCGCTCAATGGTTGTCGTCATTGCTGCTCAGATCTCCGTCGCGACGCCGGACCGCGAACGCGCCACGATGATCGAAGCGATCGCGTTGACGATCAGCGTCACGACGAACAGGGTCAACCCCGCAGCCATCAACGCACTGATACCGAACGTTGTCGACTCCGACCACCGGAGCGCGATCAGCGACGCGATCGAGTTGCCGCCGGTCTGGAGCACGTGCGTGAGCGAGTGCGGATCGAAGTTGGGGGAGATGAGCAACGTGACCGCGATGGTCTCGCCGAGCGCACGGCCGAGCCCGAGCATCGAGCCACCTATGATCCCGCCCCGACCGAACGGGAGCACCACCGACCTGATCACGCCCCATTTGGTGCCGCCCAGCGCGAGCGCGCCTTCCTTCTCACCCGGCGGCGCCTGCGAGAACACCTCGCGCATCACCGCCGTGCAGATCGGCACGACCATGAGCGCCACCACGAGCCCGGCGATGAACGTCGACGCCGGATAGCTCGCAACACTCTGCGCGTTCTGGGTGTGGAAGAACGGGATGAACCCGAGGTGCGTGCCCAACCACCGGCTCAACAGGATGGCGCGCGGCTGGAGAAACGCTCGGCCCCACAGGCCGTAGATCAGGCTCGGTATCGCGGCAAGCACATCGATGAACGACGTGAGCGGGCGCCGGATCCGGGCCGGCGCATACTCGGTCACGTACAACGCGGAGCACACCGCGACCGGCACCGCGATCGCCAGCGCAATGATCGCGATCAGGAACGTGCCGAGCAACGCCGACCACACGCCGAACGCACCCTGCCCGGGCTGCCACACGGAACGCGTGAAGAACCCGAAGCCGGCGACCCGCAACGCGCTCCATGATCGGATGACCAGGAACAGTCCGATCAACGCCATCAGGCCCAGCGTCAGCCCTCCGCCGGCCCGAGCGAAGATGCGGTACGACTGGTCGGCTCTCGACCGTACGTTCGCGGGACGGACGCGCTCCTCTTCTTCCGCGGACGCCAAGTCCAGGGTGTGCAGCGCCACGAGACTCCCCGACGAATCCGATACTAGACTATACAGATAGACTTACTATACTTCGCGGGCGCCGATCAAGTTCGGCTCGAGGGGGAGAACCACAGCGTGACGACGCGCCCTGGTGCACGATTCCGGGTGTTCCGCCGCTTCGTCGTGTTCGCAGCCGCGCTCTGCGCGCTCGGCGCGCTTTCGGCCGGACCCGCGAACGCTGCGGCCCCGCGGGCGCACATGACCGTTACGGCGACTCCCGCGACCGACCTCGGCGACCAGGTGATCAAAGTCAGCTGGCAGGGCTTCGCGCCGACGCGCCCCGACGGCAGCGACGGTGTCGTGGTCATGCAGTGCCGCGCGCACCCGAAGTCGGTGCAGAACGACTGCAACGACGCGGAGACCTTCCCGTACGACCTCACCGGCAACCAGCAGGCCGGCACCACGAGCCAGAACGGCACCGGCAGCGTGTTCATCGACATCATGACCACTGCGCGCCTCCCGGCGCTGGCCTGCAGCGAGACCACGCCGTGCTCACTGCTCGTGTACGAGACGACCGACGACGGCTTCGACGTCAACGGGTTGCCCCCCGCCAAGACCCGGGTGATCGTTCCGCTCAGCTTCGCCCGGAACTCCGGCGACTGCCCGCCGGTGCAGCACTACGACTTCAGCATCGAGTCGGAGGCGTCGGCCGCGCCGGCGCTCTACCAATGGGCCGCCGAGTTGTGCACCGGGCCCCACAAGTTCACGATGAGCATCACGAACACGGCGTCGAACCAGGCGCGAGACGACTTCCTGTCCGGCCTGGTCGACATCGGCGTCACCTCACTGCCGCCGGAGCCGGGTGAGATCACCCCGACCTCTCCGCAGTTCTCGGTGACGCCCATTGACCTGACTGGCCTCGCGATCGCCTACAACATCACCGACTCGGCCACCGACAAACAGATCACCGATCTCACGCTCACGCCGCGCCTGGTCGCCCGCTTGCTCAGCGATTCCGACCTCGCGTCGTTCTTCCAGGATCCCGAGTTCCTGAAGCTGAATCCGCACCATCACTGGCCGATCGCGGCCGCTGACCCCGGACTGCGAGGCGAGAAGAACGCCGACACGTGGATCGTGACGCACTGGGTCAGCGGGAATCCCGGCGCTCGCGCGTTCCTCGACGGCAAGGACGCGTACCACGTGCCCGTGAACGCTTCCTGGCTCGGCGTCCACTACCCCACCGACGTGTTCGCGGCGCGGAACTCGAACGGCGTGTACTTCCCGCGCATCGGCCAGGAAGGGATCGCGCAACGCCTCTTCGCGCACACGCTTCCCGCCGACAGCGTTCCCACCGACACGCTCGACGCGGGCGAGATCGGCATTCTCGATCTCCCGACCGCCGAGCGTTTCAAGCTCCCCGTCGCGAACCTCACGAACGGCGTCGGCCAGCCCGTGGTGTCACCCAACGCGTGGAGCCTCGCGGCCGCGTACAACGACATGAAGACCACACCGGCGGGCTTCCACTACGAGCCCGCGGTCCCGACCGACGCGAACGCGTACCCGCTCACGAAGGTCGACCAGGCGATGGTCCCCAAGAAGCTCACCCACTCCGACACGGACCTTCGCATTCGCGCCCTGCTCGATTACGCCGTCGGTCCGGGGCAGGCGGTGCTTCCGCCCGGCTACGCGCCGCTTCCGACCCCGCTCGAGATGCAAACGCTCCACTACACGGGCGACCCGCCACCGACCACGACGACAACGACCACCACGACGACCCCGCCGGCGCCGTTCGACGACAACATCACACCGCCGGTCGGAGGCCCGGGCGGCAGCGATCCCGGGTCGTCCGGCCCGATCATCTCGCCGACGTCGACTTCCACACCGACGCCGACGACGACCGGCCGCCCGACAACCACCCGCGCGAAGCCCGAACCCAGGAAGGCGCAGTTCGTCGCGCTCCGGCTCCCCGACTCGGGAGACCACCTCGTGCTCCCCATCGTGTTCGGGCTCGGGCTGCTCGCGTTGCTCGCGAGCAGCGCCAACAGCGTGCGCCGGCGCGGATGGATGGTCCGCCGAGAGGCACGCGCGGCCTTGCCCCGGGCCGAGACCGACCGACCGCCCGCCCCATGAACGACACGACCACGCTCGCGAAACTGTCGCCTCCCGCGGCCGACGCTCCCAGCACTGACGCGCTCGCACCCGCGCCGGCCGGCGATTCGCGCCCCGCGACCGCGCGCCGCCCGAACGCGATCGGCACCGTCGCGATGCGCGGCACCCAACTGTTCGCGGGGGCCGTGCTCGCGTTCGTGGTGTTCGCGTTCGCACTCTCCTGTCTCGCGCACGCGCGATCCCAAGTCGGCCTGGAGCGGCAATTCCGATCCGAGTTGGCGTCGAGCTCGGCGCCGGTGGGAGGCAACATCCCCACCGGTGCCCCGATCGCGATGTTGCAGATCCCGACGATCGGGGTCACCGAAACGGTCGTCGAAGGCTCGCGCAGCGGGCAACTGCGCAGCGGTCCCGGCCACGTGCTCGGGACGCCGTTGCCCGGACAACCGGGCAATGCCGTCGTCGCCGGGCGCCGCACGCTCTACGGCGGGCCGTTCCGCCGTATCGGCTCCCTCCGGACGGGTGATCTCATCCACGTGACGACGGGTGAAGGCCGTGCGACGTATCGGGTAACCGTCGTTGCGAAGCTCGCAGCCGACGACGGTTCGTTCGTGCAGAACCGCGGCGACAATCGCCTCACCCTCTTCACCACAGATTCGGCGTTGGCTGCCAGTGGCCGTCTGGTCGCGACGGCGATGCTGCGCGGGAGTCCGTATCCGCCGACAACAATCGCGGGCACGCTCGACGCCGACGGTCTCGGCCTCACCGGCCAGCGCGACGCAGTGCCCAACATGCTCGTGTGGCTCGAGCTCCTGGCCGGCTCGGGTCTCTTGGCCGCGTACGTCGCGTCTCGCTGGACCGCGCCGCGCGTGTGGCTCTTGTTCGCACCCGTGGTCGCGTTGACGATGTGGCTCTTCTTCGAGAGCTTCGTCCGCGTGCTGCCGGCAACGCTGTAACGAAACTTTCAATCACCCGCGCTACCAACCTCGCGGGAGAACGCACTAGTGCACGAGCTCTCGTTCGGTTGCGGCGTTGCCCGCGTAGCCGGTGTTCCTCTGCAGGGCGAGCCGGAACGGATGAACCGTCTGTTGGAACCACAACCCGGCGAGCGCGCCGGGACCGAACCGTCCGTCGGGGCGGCGGACCAACTCGGGCAGCTCCATGTCGTCGATCCCGGTCGCCGGGTAGATGTCGTGCTCGGGATGAACGGTCCGGAACATCATGTCCCAGCAGGCGAGG
>CAZLEC010000264.1:0-6429 GCA_964558245.1 uncultured Burkholderiales bacterium
TTGCTCGCACTATTTGCTGCGGGAACGACCGCCGCCTCCGCGCAGGAGCTTCTGTCCGGCCAATATCAGTGCGTCCAGAATTGCACCGGACCCCAGATGGTATACATCACCCAAAATGGCTGGGACATGAACCTCGTCAATGAGGCCGGTCAGCCATCGCGTGCCTGGATCGATCATCCGGGCCATATCTGGGCGGAGCGCTGGAACGAAGGTGCGGTGATTTCCCCGGACGGATTCGCCATACAGTTCGACGACGGCACGGTGTGGCAGCGTTTCGTCCCGGTGCCCCCGCCGCAGCCTCCTCTTCGAAGGCGTGGTTGAATCCAGGCGCGATCAATCAGGTCGCATCATCACGTGCGCGCCGGCGGTGCCGGCAGCATGCCTGCGGGCGCGTCCGCGGCGCCCAAACTGCTCGTCTCGAATCGATCTCGCTTCAATTCGCCCGCGGCTTCGAGCACCGGATAGGCGACCGAGCAGATATGCGAGTGGATGCGCTTGAGGTCGCTCAAGATGTCGAGGTGCAGCGACGTGGTCTCGAGGCTCTCCGGCCGGCCCTCGCGCAACCGTTCGAAATGCCGTTCGGCCGCGGCAAGCTCGGCTTGCCGTAGCTCGGATTTCTGCCGCAGCAGCCGGCGCGCCGCCGCGATATCGCCGGTCATGAATATTCCGAACGCTGCCTGCAGCGAATCGACGACTTGCTTGTGGAAGCCCGTCAGTTCGGCCGCGCCCTCGGCGGAGAACTGGTAGCGCTTTTTGATCTTCTTCGCCGCCAGTTCGCACAGGTTCTTGTCGATGATGTCGCCGATGTGTTCGAGATTGATGGTGAACGAGATGATCTCGCCCGGATGGATGGTGTCGACGCGGACCCATTCGGCCATCACGACGTCACCGACGCGCAGTGTCGGCACCATCGATCCCGAGCGTTCGATCATCGGTCGGTAGCCGAGCAGCGAGAGGAGCAACGCACCTCCGACCACGACGGAGACCGCGACAACGATCACTCGTTGCAGCGTGATCGAGAACCGGCGATGCAGCGGCGTGCGTTCGCGGTCGAACGTGAGTGGGTGGAGCACGTCGGTGACGATCGGGAGGATCGGCGCTCGATTGGTTGCACCCGCGGCCGCGAACAGGTTTCGGGCCCACGCGACGCGTTCGCCGGCGTCGAGCTCGAGGGCCAGGCCGACCGCGGTTCGACCGGCCGCGTGCCGGACATCGGTGACGCGCGCGCGAAACGACGAAACGGTGTCGTCGGCGAACGAGACGCGGACCGTGGCCTTCGAACCTTTGGCGAAGTCGGCTCGGGTAGTGAGGAGTGAGAGTCCGCCCGGTGACGCGTCGATCGTCCGGGCGGTTTGGCCATCGATCGCGGCCGGCAGATCGACCGGGAGCCGGTAGGTCGCCCGGTCCCAACCCCGGGTGCCGAACGCGCGCAACGCGAACATCCATGACACGGTCAACGCCGCGAGCGCGAGCCCGACTGCGACGCCCACCGCCCCGGCGCTGCTCGCGCGCCGATCGAGGAGCGGCAGCGTCGTGACGAGCGTGAGGACCAGAGCCGCCCAGAGCAACGGCTGGTCGGGAATCGAGAAGCGGATCGGCTGCACCCGCCGGGTGAGCGCCGACCGGACGGCGACGAGTGATCCGGGCCAGTCGTAGGCCGCGGCGCGTGCTTCGTCGGCCGGGTGCAGCCCCACCCCGTACCGCAGCCGGCTCGAGAGCCAACGCGCGCCGGCGAGCGCGCCCGTTGCCGTGAAGAACAGCACCGGTGACACCGAGAACGGGAGCGTCCCCGAGCGGCCGATCAACACGATCGCGAGCAGCCACAGCGCGATCGGCCAGGCGTACAGCTCGCGCAGCAACGCACCCACGGCCGCGACGCGGGCCGGAAGTGGTCCGGTCGTGGTCGCGTCCGCGAGGTCCGCCACCGCGCCTCGCTGGCGGTTGGTCTGCGCCGGCCAGAACATGGGCGCGTCGGCGGGCGCGGCGCGTACCGCGACTGCCTCGCGGACTGCGGCTCCGACCCAGCCGGCCGCGGCGCGATCTCGCAGCCAGGCGCCGTCGGGTCGGTGAGATCCCACCGCACGCTGCTGCAGCAGGTCGGTGCGGATGATGGTCGCGTCGGGTTCCCACGTGACGAGCCCGAGCCGCCGGGCCGCGCTCCGCGACCGCGCGCTCAACAGCTCGCGCTCACCGGGTGCGTACCGGTCGTTGTTGAACGCCGGCGCGGTCGCGGTGACCCAGCCGACGTTCGCGGTCAGCATTGCTGCGGCTTCCTCGCATGCGTCGCGCAAGGGGAACGCACTCGCGGCGAGCACGAGCACGGCGTCGGTCGTGATCGCCCGCGCGGCGTCGTACAACGCTTGGTCCATTGTCGGGCACACGTACTCGCGGATGCCGGCGAGGCCGGTGTCGTCCATGAGCTCGTGGTGTCGCGTCGCCACGACGACGACCGGCCCGGCTTGCGCGGCGAGCGCGAGGCTCGTGCGCGCGATCTCGTGGCCCTCCTCGCCCAGACGCACCACGTAGGTGACTGCAGCGCGGGCCGGCGGCGTCCCCGCGCCCGGGCTCTCCCGTTCGGCGTTCCACCCGACGAGCGTGTCGGCAACCGAGACGGTCGCGGCCCAGGCCAGCGCGATCAGGACCGTGATCGTGACCACGTTCCAACGCTGCGCCCACCCGGCCGCCGCGGCGACGGCACTGACGCTCGCGGCAGCCGGTATGGCAGTGAGCAGGCGGACCCGGAGATTCACGGTGCCCGCCTGCTCACGTGTGCTGTTCGACGTTCCTGCGTTCTCAGGCCTGCGACCGCTGGCGGCGGCGAACGTCCGAGAGCGTCAGGGTGAATCCGGTGGCCAGGAGGACCAGACCCAGCGCGATCAACGGCGTGGAGTTACCACCCGTGAAGGGCAAGGTGCTGGGGCTCGGCTTCAGGATCGAGGTCGACGTCACGACCGGTGTCGATGTGCTGGTCGTGGTCGGCGCCGCGGTGACCGTGGTGCCCGCGACCTTGGTGGTCGACGTCACAGCCACAGTCGTGCTCGTGGTCGTGGCGTGGGCCGTGGTCGTCGTCGGGCTCACGACCTGCGTGGTTGCCGTCGGCGTCGTGGTCGTGGTGGCGACCGTGGTCGTGGTGGCGACCGTGGTCGTCGCCGCGGGACCGGTGGTCGTGGTCGATCCGGGCTTGGTCGTGGTCGTCGCGGCCGGGCTGGTCGACGTCGTTGTCGATGCCGGATGCGTCGTGCTCGTCGTGGTCGACGCCGGATGCGTCGTGCTCGTGGTGGTCGACGCCTTGGTCGTCGTCGTCACCGGCGGCACCGTCGGTCCGCAGAACTGGACGTCGGATATCGCCGGACGATTCTTGCCGTTCCCGACGTTCGGCAGGTTGGCGTTCGAGAACGTGCCCGAGGTCTGCGGCGTGATGAACTTGACCTCCACGGTGTTGGGCCCGCCCTTCACGAGGATCGCGGCGATCGGCGTCGTGGAGTGCCAGGTTCCGCCGGTCGACGATCCGTTCGTGATCGTCACGATCTGCGAGTTCCCGGCGGGCTTCTCGAACACGTATCCGTTCGAGTAGTTGAACTTCGCCACCAACACCGTCCCTGCGGGGCACGTGTTGTCGCCGCACGACAGGTTCGACGTCGTCGTTTGCACGACTCCGGCGAGCACGAGGGCCGCGCCGAGCGTCATCACGATGGGTCCGGATCGGAAGAATCGAGCGACGCGAGACGTGCTCGAGGAAACAGGGCGCATGACGGCCTCCTGTGCGCCGGCGAACTTCGCCGGCGCTTGCAGAAGGTGCTTCGACCCACGGCCCGCCTGCCTGGCGGAGGCCTAGAGCCCGACTTCCCGGGACTTTGGTCCCTTCGGGCCGCATATACTCCGTCCCGCCCCTAGTGCGATTCAGTCGGCGCCCCAGTCCCTGGTAGCCGAGACCCATCCCCCGGCGTCAACGCTGCGGAGGTCTTGCGCTCCCATGAAATCCGATCGAGATCTGATCTCGAGGATTGCCGGTTCGGTCGGTGAAAGCCGCCGCGACACCGCCGGTACGTACGACAGCGTCATCAATCGCATCTTCGGCACCGGCTTGACTCTTGCCGGGATACTCAGCCTCGAGCGCGTCGACGCCGAGGTCGCCGGTCGGCTCCGGGATGCGATCGACGCGCTCGACGTCGCGGTCGGCGAGCTGCGTACCGCCGCGCTCGCCGAGGCGGTCGCCGACGATTCCGGGCTGCGCGACAGAGAGCCGGCCCGCGCACGGACGCCCGCTGCGCTCCGGCGATGACGCGGCTCGCTCAACCGCGCCGGCGTGAGAACGTCACCGACGCGGTGTCGGAGAGCTGCAGGGCGTCGGTCTTGTCGGACGCGGCGTACGTGACCGTCTCGGCAGTCGTGTCAGTGACCGTGAACACCGCGACCCCGAGCTGATTCGTCACCCCCGACACGGTCGTGATCTTCGAGTGCCCGCCGCCCTGCGAGAGGGTGACCGTCTTGCCCGCGACGAGCCGGCCATTCGTGTCGACGAGCGTGACCACGACGATCGACGCATGAGAGCCGTCGGCGGGCACCGAGGCCGGCACCGCGAGAACGAACGACAGCGGGCCGGACACGTGCGGGGCGTTCGTGAACGACACCGTCGCGGTGTCGACGATCGTGAGCGCGTCGGTTGTGTCCGTTGCGCTGTAGGTCGCGGTCTCGGCAGTCGTGTCGGTGACCGTGAACGCCACTTGACCGACCTGATTCGTGATCGCGGACCCGCCTCCGATCTTCGAGTGCGCCTTGCCCTGCGAGAGTGCGACGCTCCGGCCGGCCACCGGCTTGCCGTTGGCGTCGAGCAAGGTGACCGTGACCGTGGATGCGTGCGTTCCGTCAGCGGGCACCGAGGTGGGAGCCGCCACCACCGTCGACTTCGTCGTGGAGACGTGCGCCGGGACGGCGGTGAATGTCACCTTCGCGGTGGCGGCCAACGTGATGTTGTCGGTCTTGTCGACGGCCGTGTAGCTCACCGGCTCGGCGGTCGTGTCCGTGACGGAGAGCGTGGCTTGACCGCTGTGATTGCTCGTTGCCGACACCGCGGCGATCTTGGAGTGCGCCGCGCCCTGCGTGAGCGTGACGACCTTCCCCGAGACGGGCTTGCCGTTCCCGTTCAACAGGGTGACGGTGATCGTCGACGCGTGGCTCCCGTCGGCGAGTACCGATGTGGGTGATGCAACGATGGTCGACTTCGTGGCCGACACCGCGTTCGGGTCGGTCACGGGCGGGGCGACGGCTGCGAACACCGTGCCCGTGAGTTGCGCGAGGCTCGGGCTGCTCGTGGCGTTGACCGCCACGGTGATGCACGGGGGCGGCCCGGCAGTGAGCGCGGCCGGAGTGACCGGTTGCCACGCGCCGGCCCCGGCGTTCGCGGCCGGGTTCCACCACTCCAACGTCGTGCCGCCCTGGAGGTCACAGTCGTTGATCGTCGCGGCGGTGAAGCTGTTCGGATTGGAGACGCGCACGTCGAAGTAGGTGCCCGCGACGGTGAACGCCGGTGTACCCACCGGATCGGCCGGGTAGCGGCCGACGGTGATGCCGCCCACGCCCGTTCCGGTCGCGGTGATCGTGCCCGTCGTCGACGTCGAAGCGGCGACGGCGGAGCCGTTCGGGTCACTGTTCGTAGCTCCCTGGCAGTTGTTGAGCGTGCCGCACGGCGGCGCGGCCGGTCCGGCAGTGCCAAAGGTGAAGGTGTCGGCCGGCGAGTTCGGCGGGGAGCTGATCAGGTTCGAGTTGTTGCCGTCGACGGGTATTTGCACCTCGACATCCGTGGTGGAGCCACCGGCGCCGTACGCGCTCGCATTCGGCGTGACCACCGTCAGCAGCGTTCCGTCGGAGGACACGACACCGTTCGTCGCGGTGACCTGGCTCAAGTTCAGCGCGCTGTCGACGAAGTCGACCTGGGTGGAACCGGTGAAGCCCTGTCCGGCGATGTCGATCGTCGTGCCGCCGGTGACCGGACCCGACGTGGTTGCGACGTCGCCGCCACCGATGACGGTCACCTTCGTCACCGCGGGGGCGACGATGGTGTACTGATCGGCGGCCGGAGCCGACGTGACCGTGACGGATCCTCCACTGCTGGTCGGAACGGTCACTCTCGCGGCGACGGTGACGGCAACGTTGCGCGTGCTGTTGTGTTGCACGGCCGATGTCTCGTCCGGCACCTTGAACGTGAGCGAGGTGGCGGTGGCACCGGCGTTCGCGGTGACGGTGTCGGCGGTCGTTCCGGACGACAGCAGAATTCCGCTGTTCTGCAACACGATGGTCGCGGTGCTCAGGCCGGCGCCGGTGACGGTGACGTCGTCACCGCCGACGGCCGGCCCGCTCGTGACCGAGAGCGAGTCGATGCGGATCGGGACGAGGACGAAGGGGTCGTTCGCGCCCGCGGCCGCCGGCGAC
>CAZLEC010000265.1:0-6421 GCA_964558245.1 uncultured Burkholderiales bacterium
GAGCACGCGCGCGAACTCGGCGGTCGCTTTGGCGACGTCGGGAAAGAACATGTATCCGAACCGTACCGAGACGCTGTCGAATGTGGCGTCGCCGAACGGCAGGTCGTCGGCGCTGCACACCTTGGTCTCGATGTTGGTGATCCCCTGCGCGTTCGCTCGTCGCGTCGCGATGTCGAGCATCTCAGCCGCGAGGTCGGTCAGCACGACGTGTCCCCTCGGCACGAGCTTGGCGACGCTCAGCCCCGGCTCGCCAGTACCCGAGGCGATGTCGAGATGATGCTGATCATCGGCCACGTCGAGACGCTCGATCATCGCGGTGCCGACCGGGCTCAGCTGATCCATGATGACCGAATCCCACTTCTCCCAGCCGGCAGAGAGCCCGGCCCACGTCGCTCGCTGAGCGTCTCGGATCTCATCGCCGCTCGGCATCGGGCCGCTACATCTCGCGCAGGACGGCTTCGGACTTCGGAACGGTGTCCTTCGGGCTGACCTTGTAGAAGACGCCGGCGAGCTTGCCCTTCTCGTCGACGACGAAGGCCGATCGGACGATGCCCATGAACTTGCGGCCGTAGAGGGACTTCTCGCCCCACACGCCCCACGCCTCCGCGACGGCGTGATCTGTGTCGGCGAGCAGCGGGAACTTCAGCCCGTACTTGTCGGCGAACTTCAACTGCTTCTCCACCGGATCGGGACTGATCCCGACGACGCCCGCCTTCAGCTTCTTCAGCTGCGGGAAGGCGTCTTGAAGGTTGCACGACTGCTGCGTGCATCCCGGCGTATCGGCCTTCGGGTAGAAGTAGACGACGACCCGTTGGCCCTTGAAGCCCGACAGGCGCACGAGCTTGCCGTGTTGGTCCTTCAGCGCGAACGCCGGTGCTTTGTCGCCCACTGCCAGCGGTGCCATGACTGCTCTCCTCGTGTCCGGTCGACTCGTGCGCGGATGCGGCCCGTAGCATGCCGCGCGTGCGCCGACTCCCGCCTGTTCGGCTCGCGGCGGCGGCCGACACGGTGCGCGCCGCGGCCATCGCACACCTCGGCGCCACCGAGGTCGACGCCGACACCATCCGGGTCGGGGTGAGTGACCACGCACTCACCGAGGTCGGCGTCGATCTCCGCTTGGCCGGCTCCGGGCCCGACGCGACCACGATCACCTTCGAGGGCCACGGGCGCCTCGACATTCCGTTCTTCCGTTGGGCGTTCCGGCCGCTGGTGGCCGTGTCGCAGCGCCGCACGGCCCAATACGCGATCGCCCGGCTGCGGAGCGAGCTCGAATCCGCGGACGCTCCGGCCCGGCCGAAGCCGGTCATCGGCCTCCCCACGGCGTCGTTCACCGGAGAGCAGGCCACACACCTGGCCACGGCCGCCGCGGCGGTCGCGGTCGTGTCGTTCGCGAGCGCACTCGTGGGTCAGCTCGGCGGCCCGATCTCACACACCTTCCACGCGTCGGACACGACGCTCAGCAACGCGCTCGCGGTCACGAGGCTCGGCGCGCTGATCGCGCTCGTCGGTATCGCGCTCGCCGACCGCGGCGGCCGGAGGCGATCGATCCTCATCGGAGTGGTCGGCTCGGCCGTGGTGTGCGGCGTGTCGGCGTTCTCGCCGAACCTCGTGTTCTTCACCGGCGCCCAGGTGTTGCAGCGGGCGTTCCTCATCGTCACCGCGACCGTTGCGAGCGTCGCCGTCGTGGAGGAGGCCCCGGAGGGCGCGCGCGCCTACGCAACATCGATGTTGGCGCTCGCCGGCGGGTTCGGGTACTCGTTCTCGGTGATCACGCTCCCGTTCGCCGACATCGGCCGGCAGGCCTGGCGGATCCCGTTCGCGCTCGGCGCGCTCACGCTCCTGTTGGCGCCCGCGATCGCGCGCCGGCTCGCCGAGACCAGCCGCTACGAGGCGCTCGCGCTGACGAACGTGGATCGGGGCCGGGTGCGCGACATCCGGGGCCAAGGCTACGGCCGGCGCTTCGTGCTGCTCGCCGCGGTCGCGTTCCTGCTCAACGTGTTCAACGCGCCGTCGTCGCAGCTGACGAACAAGTACCTCACCGACGTGCACCACTTCTCGAACAGCGGCATCGCGTTGTTCCGCACCGTCACCACCGGTATCCCCGGCTTGGCCGGTCTGGTGATCGGCGGCCGGCTCGCCGAGGTGCGCGGGCGCCGCCCCATCGCCGCGATCGCGCTCGCGGTCGCGACGGCGACCCAGATGGTGTTCTTCCTGACCGGCGGGCTGCTGCTCTGGTTCATGTCGGGCACTTCGATCATCGCGGCGAGTGCCGGCGGAATCGCGATCGGCACCCTGGGCGTCGAGCTGTTCCCCACCGAGACGCGCAGCACGTCCAACGGGCTGCTGGGGGTGGTCGGAGTGCTCGGATCGGCGCTCGGCTTCGTGATCACCGGTGTGCTCGCACATCCGCAACACGAGATCGGGCGCGCCATCGCGCTCTGCGGCATCGGGTCGCTGATCGCGGCGATCGTGCTCGTGCCGCTGCTCCCCGAGTCGCGGGCGCACCAACTCGACGAAGTCAGCCCAACTGACGCGCGCCCGCCCGAAGAGTACGGTCCCCGCGCATGAGCGACCCCACGACGATTCTTCTCGACGGCCTGGCGTTCCCCGAGGGACCGCGCTGGCGCGACGGCCGGCTCTACTTCAGCGACCAGCACGACCGGCGCGTGCTCGCCGTCGACCCGAACGGGGCTTGCGAGACGATCGTCGAAGTGCCGGAGCAGCCGTCGGGGCTCGGGTGGCTCCCCGACGGACGAATGCTCATCGTCTCGATGCTCGATCGCCGGGTGCTGCGCCTCGAGGGCGACGAGCTCATCGAGCACGCCGACCTCGCGTCACTGGCCGCCGGCGAGTGCAACGACATGGTCGTCGACGCGCACGGCCGCGCGTACGTCGGCAACTTCGGCTTCGACATGTACGGCGGTGAGGACGCGCGCGACACCTGCATCATTGCCGTGGAGCCCGATGGCCGCGCGCACGTCGCCGCGGAGGGGCTCGCATTCCCGAACGGCACTGTCATCACCGGCGACGCGCGGACGATGATCATCGGCGAGAGCTATGGAGGGCGGCTCACGGCCTTCTCGATCGCGCCCGACGGTTCGCTCGGAGATCGACGCGTCTTCGCGCAGTTGCACGGCGCGGTCCCCGACGGCATCTGCTTGGATGCCGAAGGCGCAGTCTGGGTCGCGTGCCCGCTGACCGGTCGCTGCCTGCGCGTCCGCGACGGCGGCGAGGTCGTCGACGAGATCAAGGTCTCCCACGACTTCGCGTACGCGTGCATGCTCGGCGGCGACGACCGCCGCACGCTGTTCATGTGCACCGCGCCGAGCAGCGACCCGAAGGAGACCCTGCGGCTGCGCACGGGCCGCATCGAGACCGCGCGGGTGGCAGTGCCCGGTGGGGGGCTTCCGTAGTTCGCGACGCCCTTGGCGAGGGCGGTGGCCGACCGCGAGCTCGCTTCTTCTCCCTATTGCTGACTCGGGAGCGCGACGACAAGCGCGTCGAAGGCCATCACTCGGAGAGTCGTTCCCAATCGGGAGGCGGCGGAGCCAGGCGCCAGAACTGCCCGGGTGCCGTGTCGTACGCAATCACGGCCTGCTGGCGAAGCAGCCGGACGACGACCGGCTGTCTGTGCGACGGCGACCTCCTCCGCGCCCGGTTTGACGCCTGGGCGGCGTGGCTCTCAAAATCTCGCTCTCTCTCCAAGGAAGGGCGACCGTGAACGATCCGCTGCTCCGCCACCTCCGCTGGCAATGCGCCCGGTGCGGCGCCGAGAGCGGGGTCGATGCTCACGAGGTCAGAACCGCGGAGGGACTGTTCACGTTCCACCGCTGCCGAGCGTGCGCCGCAGTGGTCGATCCCACCGCGCCGCACGGCGCGGTCGTGCTCACGACCCACGGGCCCGAAGCGCGCAACTGAGATCGCCACGCCGAACATCGCGGAATGACACCGGGCCGAGCCCTCGATCGGCGGGTGGATCAATCCTGGCTGAGTCGTTCCCATCCGGGAGGCGGCGGCGCGATGCGCCAGAACTGCTCCGGCGCCGGCGCGGCGAGCTTGCGGCTGATGGCCCAGTCGTCTTCGAGCGCCAGGAGCTGGGTCGGGTAGCACCCGATCGCGGCCTGCTTACGCGCCTCACCGACCTCGGTAGCGGGACACACCGGTGTGGGCCAGACGTTCCGCCGGAACAGCGTCGATATGCGCCACGCGAGCATCCCGGGTATGTGCTTGTAGCCGGAATCTTCGTAACACCAGAACGACACATCGCGATCGAGACGATCGCGCGCCAACATGCACGCGCGGTGGGTCACGTCGTGATCGGGGTTGGCGAGCCCGAACGGCGCGAGCACGAGCGTCGGGTCGAGCGCGGCGAGCGCCGGCGCGAGCGCGTCGACGAGCACGTCGGGCGCGACGGGGCGATCTCCCGGGTTGTACGTGTGCTCCACGAACTCGAGGTGCACGGGCGACGCGTCGAGGAGGCCGAGCGCGGCGGCGTCCTCGTGGCGGCGGGTCTCCATCACGTCGTCGCCGGGCGAGAACCCCGACTGCACGTCCCACTTGCGCATCGGGTCGACCGGATACTGCGGAGGATTGCCGGCGAACACCGTCACGACGGTCGCCCCCGGGTGGGCAGCCATGAAGTTGGCGCATCCGAGCACGGCGTCGTCGAGGTGCGGCGACACGATCACGATGCGGTCGAGCTCACCGGGGAGCGGCAGGCCCCAACCTCGCATCGGCACGTCTTCATCCGGCTCACCCATCGGCGTGCAACCTCGCGTAGATGCCCTTGGTCTGCTTGTGAATCGCGCGGAACTCGCGGAACAACTCGTCGTACACCGCACGCGTCGACGGGTCGGGCGTGAAGGTCTCGTTGATCTTTACGCTGCGCGCAATGTCGTCGAGCGTGGTCTGCCCCAGCGCGAGTGCCGCGAGCGCGGCCGCGCCCCGAGCGTTGGCGCGGATCGGGTGCTCGACTTGGCGGATCGGACGATCGAGCACGTCGGCCATGACGCGACACCACAGCCGCGACTGCGCGCCCCCGCCGATGAAGTTGAGCGTGGGAAAAGGCTTGCCCGTGAACCGCTCGACACACTCGAGCAGCCAGCGGCTGTTGTACGCCACTCCTTCCAGCACGGCGCGCGCCAAGTCGGCGCGACTCGTCTGCAACGACAGGTCGTGCCAGCCGCCCCGCAAACGGTGATCGTCGACCGGCGTGCGTTCGCCGTTGAGCCAGGGCGTGAAGATCACACCGTTGCTCCCGACGGGCGCGGTCCCGGCAACGTCGTCGAGCAGCACGTAGAAGTCGTCGGGGGGCGGCGCCGCACGCAGCGCGTCGTCCGGGAAGAACACGTTGTCGCGGAGCCAGTTGAGGCTCGCGCCCGCGACCTCCTGCTCGTCGGCGACGTAGTACTTGCCGGGTAACGGCGACGGGAGCGAGGCCACGCCGTGGAAGAGGTCGGTCTTCTTGAAGGGGACGTGGCACGTGAGCCACGACGACGTGCCGACGTAGAGGTGGCCCTCGAAGTCGCGAACGGCGCCCGAGCCGATCGCCGCCGACTGCAAGTCGGGAGTGCCGCCCACCACCGGGATGCCCGCGGGGACGCCGAGCTCGGTCGCGATCGCGTCGCGCAACGGGCCGAGCACGGAGGTTGCGGGAACGAGATCGGGGAACTGCGACCGCTCGACGCCGAACGTCCGCAGCAACGACGCGTCGTAGTCGATGCGCGCGAGGTCACGGTTGTCGGTGATCCAGTGCAGCACGATCGAGTCGAACGTCGCCGCGCACCGACCGGTGAGCTTGAGGTTGAGCCAGTCCTTGGGCTCGAGGTACTTCCACGTCGCACGCGCGAGATCGGGATGTGCTCGCTCGAACCACAAGATGTGCGCGATGGGATCCTTGCCCGACAGTGCGGGCGCGCCACCCGTGAGCTTGATCCACGACCGGAGCTTGCGCGGGTCGTAACCCTGGAGGCGTACCGGGCCACCGGCCGCCCGCTTCACGTCGTCGGCGCCGCGCGAGTCCATCCAGATGATCGCGTCGTGCAGTGGCTCGCCGTCACGATCGATCGGGACCGTGCCCGACCACTGCGACGTGACGGCGATCGCCGTGATCTCGCTGGCGCGCACGCTGCCGCGTGCCATCGTCCGCTGTGCGGCATCCACGATGCCGCGCCACCATGCCCCGGGCGACTGCTCCGCGCCGCCGTCGGGAAGCAGGTTGAGCTCGACGGGCGTGAAGTCGCCGTCGACGAAGGCTCCGCCCATGGTGAACAACGCGACCTTCGGGCCCGACGTCCCCAAGTCGATCGTGAGCACATGGTCGGTCATCGGATTGAATCGCTCGGGACTACTTGCGCTTCATCCCGTGACCGAAGAAGCCGCCGACCGGCCGCCCGTGCGCGTGGTAGTGGTCGGGGATGTT
>CAZLEC010000266.1:0-6405 GCA_964558245.1 uncultured Burkholderiales bacterium
TGCAGGCGCTGCGGCTCAATCCCGGCAACATCCGCAAGCCCGAGCACATCAAGCTCGTGGCGCGGGAGGCGAAGGACCACGGACTGCCGATCCGCATCGGCGTCAACGCCGGCTCGCTCGATCCGGCGATGGCCGAGCGCCACGGCGGCATCACGCCGGAGGCGCTGGTCGCGTCCGCGATGCACGAGCTCGATCTGTTTCGCGAGGTCGACTTCGAGAACGTGAAGATCGCGGTGAAGGCCTCCAACGTCCCCTTGATGATCGACGCGTACCGGTTGTTGTCCGAGACGACCGACCATCCACTCCACCTCGGGGTCACCGAGGCCGGCCCGATGCCACAAGGGCTCATCAAGTCGGTGGCCGGCATCGCGACGCTGCTCGCCGAAGGCATCGGCGACACCATTCGCTTCTCACTCACCGCGGATCCCGTGGAAGAGGCGAAGGCCGGGAAGGTGCTCCTCGAGTCGTTGGGGCTGCGCGAGCGCAAAGGGCTCGACCTCATCGCGTGCCCGTCGTGCGGGCGGGCCGAGGTCGACGTGATCGGCATCGCGGCCGCCGCGCAGGCGGCGCTCGAGGAGCGCAACATCCCGCTGCAGGTCGCGGTGATGGGGTGTGTGGTGAACGGGCCGGGGGAGGCGCGCGAAGCCGACCTCGGCATCGCGGGCGGGCGCGGCAAAGGCCACCTCTTCGTGAAGGGTCACGTGGTGCGGGTCGTTCCCGAGGCCGAGATGGTGAGCGCGCTCGTCGACGAGGCCGAGCGCATCATGGCCGAGGGCATCGAGGCCCGCATCGCCGCCGCCGACGCCGGTGCCGCCGAGGAGGCCGAGGCGACGCGTGACGAGCTCCTGCAGATCCAGGGCACGGACGCGAACCACACCCATGATCGGGAAGCCCGCATCCGCGAGGTGACCGAGGTCTAGCTGCTGAGTGCAGCTAATACGTCAAGTGGCGCTCAACCGGCTCGTCCGCGGGGTCGAAGCATGACGAGGCCCACCGTGGGCCGTGCGTCGTGGCGGGGGCGCGAGGACGACGAACATGTCGAAACGCGCTTCTCGAATGCGGGCGAACCCGGCCGTGTCGTCGAGCGGCTCCGGTGACGCCGGAAGCATCCGCCGGGCAACACGCCAGCTCCGGATCTCGACCGCAGTCGCGGTCCTGCTGCTCGCGGGTGGGATCGCCGGTTCGATGTGGCAGGCGAGCGCAGGCGCCGCGAGCGACACCGAACGTTCGCAGCGAACGTTCGCGGCGGCTTCGGCCGACATCGCGGCGACGCTGAAGCTCGCGATCCTGCGCGAAGACGATCTCAACGTGAGCGGGGCCGCGTACCTCTCGGCCAACCCGAACAGCTCGAACGCCGAGTTCCTGCAATGGGCCAACTCGATGCGAGCGTTGCCGCGGTACCCGGAGCTGCAGGACTTCGGCAACGCCGTGATCGTGCCGGCCGCGGACCTGGCGGCGTTCACGGCGCGGGCCGAGGCCGATCCGTCGGTACCGCTCGGCCCGACCGGAAAGTTCGTCGTCGATCCTCCCGGTCGCCGAGCGTCGTACTGCTTCGCGACGGTCGGGCAGGTGCGCAACGCCGAAGTCGGCACCCCGCAGGGTTACGACTTCTGCGCGACCGGACTCGGACCCGCGCTCTTCGCGGCTCGCGACTCGGGCCAGGGTTCCTACGCACCGTTTACCGTCGGAAAGAACCTCGAGCTGGGGGTCTCGACGCCCATCTACCGCGGCGGGGTCGCACCACCGAACGTTGCCGCGCGCCGGAAGGCGTTCCTGGGCTGGTTCGGCACCTCGATCCTTCCGAGTGTGCTCCTGGACCGCGCGTTGGATCGCCATCCGCACTATGCCGTGACCTTCCGCTACCACGCGGGAGGCTCCGACGCCGAGTTCCGAAGCGCGGCAGTTCCTCACGGCCCCCGTTCGGCGTCGATCGATCTGCACAACGGCTGGACCGTGACGACGTACGGCGGCGACGCGGCCGGCGGCCTGTTCTCGGACGGCTCGGCGATCCGATCGTTGCTCGCGGGGATCGGCTCGACCGCGGCTCTGGCCGCGTTGATCTTCGTGCTCGGCAGCGGGCGGGCACGTGCGCTGCGCCTGGTTGGTGAGAAGACCGACGAACTGCGGCACCAGGCCCTGCACGACAGCTTGACCGGGCTCGCGAATCGCGCGCTGATCTCCGACCGAATCGAACAGCTCCTGGCGCGCAATCGGCGAAGTCACACGATGGGGTCGGCGCTCTACGTCGATCTCGACGAATTCAAGAACGTCAACGACACGCTCGGCCACGAGATCGGCGATCGGCTCCTGCAGACGGCTGCCGCGCGGTTGACGACCGCGCTGCGCGATGCCGACACGATCGGGAGAATGGGCGGCGACGAATTCGTCGTGCTGATCGACGGGGCGTCGCTGCAGAGCGCGCCGGAGCTCGTGGCCGAACGCATCCTCGAGGTCATGCGCCAGCCGTTCCACATCGAGGGCGCGGCCTCACCGATCGTCATCACGACCTCGATCGGGATCGCGATCGGGGACCGAGCCGAACCGGAAGAGATGCTCCGAGACGCCGACCTCGCGCTCTACGAAGCGAAGGCGCAGGGCAGGAATTGCTACGTCGTGTTCCGGCCGGAGATGAACACCGACGCCCGGTACCGCGTCCAGCTCGAGTTCGATCTCCGGTCGGCCTTGGAGTGCGGGCAGTTCCGGCTCGTGTACCAGCCGATCTACGACCTCGAGGATCTCGCGCTGGCCGGAGTCGAGGCGCTCATCCGATGGGATCATCCGGCGCTTGGCACCCTTTCGCCCGACGAGTTCATTCCCGCACTCGAGTCGAGCGGCCAGATCGTCGAGGTCGGAAGATGGGTGCTGCACGAAGCGTGCGCGCAGCTGGCCGCCTGGCGTGCACGCGGGAGCGACCTGAGCGTCGCCGTGAACGTCTCGGGTCGCCAGCTCGACCGCGACGGCGTCGTCGACGACGTACGCGACGCGCTCGCCGCGTCCGGGCTCGATCCTGCGCTGCTCACCATCGAGGTGACCGAGACCGCGCTGATGCGCAACATCGACACGACCGCGCGGCGGCTGCGAGAGCTCAAGGACATCGGTGTCGAGGTCGCGATCGACGACTTCGGTACCGGGTACTCGAGCATCGCGTACCTCCAGCGGTTCCCGGTCGACTGTCTCAAGATCGACCGTTCGTTCACCGACGCGATCTCGGAGTCATCCGAGGCCGACGTGCTGATCCACACCCTTGTGCAGCTCGGCAAGGATCTCGGCATGCGGACGCTCGCGGAGGGTGTCGAAACGCGGACCCAGCTCGATCATCTCCGAGGCGAACAGGTCAACCAGGCGCAAGGGTTCCTGCTGGCCCGGCCCCTCGACCCCGACGCGCTCGAGTCGCGGCTCCTCGCTCCGATGCGCCGGTCCGAGTCGGACCGCGACAGTCCGGGGCGCGTGCGGTCATAACCTCGCATTCGTGACCGAACCCGACCGTGGCGCTCCCGTCGGTCGGCGCGTCTTCCTCGGCCTCGTCGGGCTGGGCGCCGCGGGAGTCATCGTCGGCGCGAAGGTGCAGAACTGGCTCGAGCAGGTGGTCGCGCCCATCGAAGCCAAGGATTTCACCGGGCTCACCTCGCTCCTCCCGTTCGGCAACTACCGCTTCTATTCGATCACCGGCGACTTCCCGCACCGCGCTCGTGACCAGTACACGCTCGAGGTGAAGGGTCTCGTCGAGACGCCGTTCTCCATCTCGTACGCGGAGCTCACCGCGATGCCGGCCACGAAGTTGAAGCGCGACTTCCAGTGCGTCACCGGCTGGCGGGTTCCCGACCAGCACTGGACGGGTGTGCAGCTTTCGAAGTTGCTCGACCGCGCCGGCGTGAAGCCGGAGGCGACGGCGTTGCGGTTCGTGTCGTTCGACGGCGAGTACACGGAGAGCCTGACCCTCGCCCAGGCGCGCCGCCCCGACGTGATGGTGGCGTACCAGCTCGAGTCCAAGCCGCTCTCGAGGCAACACGGAGGGCCGGTCCGTCTCTACGTCGCCCCGATGTACGGGTACAAGTCGTGCAAGTGGCTGCAGACGATCGAGTTGACCGCGCGCGTCGAGCCGGGCTACTGGGAGAACAACGGCTACGACGTCGACGGTTGGGTCGGCCGCAGCAACGGCCGCGACGACGCGCCCACATGAGTTCGCGCACCCTCCCGCGGTTCGATCGCGTCGAGCGGTACGCGCACTGGTGCACCGCCACGCTCATGCTGATTCTTCTGTTCACCGGGTTCAGCATGTACGCGGGGCCGCTGTCGCAACTCGTCGGTCGGCGGCTCTTGATGCGTACCGTTCATCTGTACGCGGGGTTGCTGCTCCCGGTCCCGATCGTCGTCGCGATCGCGTTGCGCGCGGGCGGGCAACTCCGCGAAGACCTCGGCCGGCTCAACCGCTGGACGCACGAAGACCGCGTGTGGTGGTCGAGGAGGCGGCGGGCGGGTGCCCGGCTCGGCAAGTTCAATCCCGGGCAGAAGCTGAACGCGACGTTCATCGGTGCGTCGATCGTCGTGATGTTGATGAGCGGCTCGATCCTGAAGTGGTACGGCCCGTTCACCGACTCCTGGCGGCAGGGTGCGACATTCGTGCACGACTGGTTCGCGATCGGGCTGCTGTTCGCGATCGGGGGCCACATCGTGCTCGCGTTTCGCGACCCCGACGCGCTCAACGGCATGGTGCACGGCCCGGTCGATGCCGGCTGGGCCAAGCTTCATCGCCCGCGTTGGTACGCGGAGATGGTCGGCTCAGACGGCGGCGGCGCGCCCGACGCGATCGGCGACATTGGTGCACGCCCCGCGCACGACGCGACCGAATCCGGGTTGCGCGCAGGCGAGGTGCCCGTCGTCGATCCGGTGCACGGTGGCACCGGAGATGGCGTCGGCGATCGCGAGCTGTAGATCCGGACGCACCGCGTGATCACGAGTGGTGCACACCACGGCGGTCGGCACGTCGATCTGGTCGATCCAACGGGTGGCGTGGTACGTGCCGATCGAGTGGCCGGCTTCCACGATCGAGCGCCAGTCGTGCCGCCGCATCTCGTCGGCGATCCATTCCGGTAGGCGGGCCGGGCGCGCACCCCACGCCGGGAGCGACGGCACCGCCATCGTGAGCGTCGCGACGCGGGCCGCGGTGACGGCGCTCAGCATCGCCGACTGGTACGGCAGCCGCGCGCGCCGGTTCGGCATGAACCCGGCCGACGTTGCGCAGAACACGAGGCCGGAGACGAGGTCGCGGTGGCGCCGCCACAGCAACTGCGCGATCGGCCCACCCATCGAGTAGCCGACGGCGATGACCGGGCCGGTACCGAGCTCCACCAACGTGGCCGCGCAGTCGTCGGCGCAGTCGGCGAGCCGGAAGACCCGTCGTGAACGAATGCCCTGGCCGTGCCCGCGCAGGTCGGGCGCCACGACGCGGAATCGCTCGCCGAGCGTCTCGAACGACTGGAACCAGTTGAGCCCGCCGGTCGCAACCCAACCGTGGAGCAACAACACCGTGGGCGCGCCGGGCGGACCGGGCATCTCGCGGATGAACGTCGTGCCCCGGTGCGGCAGTTCCAGACGCCGGCCGGGGGGAAACGCGGGCTCGGGTGCGTCGCCGGTCGCTCGCCCGATGCCGGCGCCGTCGACTGTGATCGGGCTGCTCGGGCCCATCGGTCGGTCCTCCCGGTCGACGCATCCGTGCGTCGATCCGAAGATGCTGACACAGATGTCAGGGTCAGGGGAAGACCTTGACGCTAGTTAGCCGCACATCCGTGCGGCCGGATGGTCAAGCTGCGTCAGCTACTCGTTCGAACCAGAAGCAGTCGACCCGGTAGGGAACTGCGAGTTGTGTGCGTCCGCGCGCTTCGGGATGGGTCGTAAGCACTACGCGCACTTCGTCGAGCACGGCCTCGCGTTCGGTCTCGGGGAGCACCGCGACGTGACTCACCGATGCGACGCGCTGCACCATCGCTTCGGGTGTCACGAGTTGCTCGTGGCGGAACTGCGCGGTGTGCAGTGGGCCGAATCCCGGGAGGTCCGTGTACGCGCTGTCGCTCCACTCGTCGTGGTTGCGCCACGGGGCGCGCTTCTCGACGCGATCCATGATCCCCCAGATCCGGTCGACCCACTCGACGCTCCGATCGCGCGCGTTCCACACCAGGCCGACGCGGCCACCGGGCCGGAGGACGCGCGCGAGCTCCGCGATGGCGCGGTCGTGGTCGAACCAGTGGAATGCCTGCGCGACCGTTACCGCGTCGAGCGACTGATCGCGGAACGCGAGTTGTTCGGCCGTGGTTCCCATCACGGGGACGCCCGGCATCACCGAGCGAAACGTCGTCCGCATGCCCGCGACGGGCTCCGCCGCGATCAGGTCGGCGCCGGTCGTGAGAT
>CAZLEC010000267.1:0-6388 GCA_964558245.1 uncultured Burkholderiales bacterium
CAACGGCGTGATCGACGTGCTCGTGCCCGACGAAGCGGCCGCGGTGCAGGTCGCCAAGCAATACCTGTCGTACTTCCGGGGCCCGACCGAGGAGTGGGCGTGCGCGGATCAGCGCACCTTGCGCCACCTCGTCCCGGAGAATCGGCTGCGGGCGTACGACGTGCGCACGGTCGTGGATGCGCTCTGTGACACCGGCTCCGTGCTCGAGCTCCGCCGCGGATTCGCGCCCGGGATGATCACCGCGTTTGCGCGAATCCAAGGCCGGCCCGTCGGGATCGTCGCGAACAACCCTTCGCATCTCGGCGGCGCGATCGACACACCCGGCGCCGACAA
Source organism: uncultured Burkholderiales bacterium (assembly GCA_964558245.1). Lineage (GTDB taxonomy): Bacteria > Actinomycetota > Acidimicrobiia > IMCC26256 > PALSA-610 > JBBQER01. Next base: position 334 of record CAZLEC010000267.1, read on the forward strand.
GGCCGCTCGGTTCCTGCAACTCTGCGACGCGTTCGATGTGCCGCTGCTGTTCCTCTGTGACACGCCCGGCTTCATGGTCGGCCCCGAATCCGAAGCAACGGCCGCGGTGCGGCACATGTCGCGGATGTTCGTGACCGGCGCGAACGTCTCGGTCCCGTTCGCGACGATCATCCTGCGCAAGGGTTACGGGCTCGGCGCGCAGGCCATGGCGGGCGGATCGTTCAAGGCGCCCGTCTTCTGCGTCGCCTGGCCCACCGGCGAGTTCGGAGGCATGAACCTCGAAGGTGCGGTGCGGCTCGGGCAGCGACGCGAGCTCGAAGCCATCGAGGATCCGGACGCACGCGAGCGCGAGTTCGAGGCGATGGTCGAGCGCATGTATCAGCACGGCAAGGGGGTGAACACCGCGAGCCACTTCGAGATCGACGACGTGATCGACCCGGCCGACTCCCGCCGGTGGATCTCGATGATGTTGGAGTCGGCGCCTACCGCGGCGTCGCGCTCGGGAAAGAAGCGTCGGAACGTCGATACTTGGTAGCGCGGGCCCGGCGGCCGATGATGATGAATGCCGCACCGGCGCCGGCGTAGAAGAACTGCAGGAACGACAGCTCGCGGATGAACGCGAGCTCGACCAGGATCCAGGCGACGAGCAGCACCCCCGCCCCGATCGAGGCAACGTCCGTACGGCGATCGCCGCGCTTGGCGAGCCCGGCCACGATGGTGGCCGGCAGCCCGACGACCAGCGCCAGCGCGATGCCGCCCACCACGGGGGAGTGCAACGGGAGCCGTTGATTCAGCTCGTGGCCCAGGTCGAGATTGCCGGTGGCGAGGCCGATCGCGCCGCCGTAGGCCGAAAGCGCGACACATGACGCGTAGGCGCACAGGCCGCGGCGGGGTTGGTCGGTGGAGCTCGGGGCGACGGCGGAGCCGGTCATGTCTCCATGTTGACTCGGCCGGCTCGGGAGCCGGAGAGTCCAAAGTCCCGAAAAATCACCGACGCGAGGCCTCGGGTGCGGCAACACTTCCGGCGGCCGTCGGGAGGTTGCACCTGTGAGCGAGTTCGCCTCGACCTATGACGCGCTCGCGCCGCGCTACGACGCGTGGTCGAGCGCCCAGCGGCCCGACGTCCGGGAAGCATGGGTGCGGAAAGTCGGTGTGATCGTGGAACCCGGTGCTCGCGTCGTTGAGCTCGGGTGCGGCACCGGCGTGCCGGTCGGACGGTGGTTGGCCTCGCGCTACGACTACACGGGGGTCGACGCGTCGCCCGGCATGCTGGCGCAGGCCCGCCGTCAGGTCGCAGACGGCGCCTTCGTGCACGCCGACATGGAAACGGTGACGTTCGAGTCCGGTGCACTCGGTGCGGTGGTCGCGTTCTCCTCGATCATCCACGTGCCGCGCGAGCATCACGCGGCGTTGTTCGGCGCGATCTCGACGTGGCTGCGGCCGGGTGGGGTGTTCGCCGCGTCGCTCCACAGCCGCGACGATCCCGATGACTTCGACCCCGACTGGCTCGGTGGCGGGCCGATGCGGTGGACCGGGTTCGACCGCGAGACGAACGTCACGTTGCTCGATCGGGCGGCCCTCGAGATCGTCGAGTCGGAAGTGGTCGAGCAGGTCGAGCCCGACGGCTGTGTCATCCACCCGTTCTGGTTGATCGCGCGAAGAACCCTACACAGCCCCCAATCCGCGTGAGTGAGCCGTCTGTGAGACCGCTCGCTCACGCGGGTTGGGAGGTTTGGATCGGGAGGTGGCGGGGGCCCCGCTCGAAGTAGGTGGGGACGTTCTCGAACTCGAAGCCGGGCGCGAGCCGCGCGGTGCCGGTGGGGAAGCGTTCGAGGAACGCGCCGATTCCCGCGTACGCGACGGCACGCGCGAGCGAAGCGCCCGGGCACACGTGGGGGCCGTACCCGAACGTCAGGTGCTGTTCGGCGTTGGCGCGGTCGACACGGAACTCGTCGGGATCGTCGAACACGCGCTCGTCGCGGTTGGCCGCCGCAAAGCCGGCGATCACACGCGTGCCCGCGTGCAACGGGCAGCCACCGATCTCGACCTCTTGCACGCAACCGCGCGCCATGAAGAGGATCGGTGGCGCCAAGCGCAAGCTCTCCTCCACCGCGCGCCCGAGGGCCGCTTCGTCGGTACGGACCGCGCCCTCGACGTCGGGATTCGTCAGGATCTCGTGGAGGAGGTTGCCCAGCAGCTGGCTCGTGGTGGTGAAGCCGCCGGTGATGAGGTTGCGCACGAGCGCGCGGATCTGGCGACGGGGGAGTTGTTCGCCTTCGTCGGTGAGCTGGAGCAGGCGGGCGAGCACGTCGTCGGGGGCCGTGCCCTGCGCGAGCTGCGCGGCGCGCTCGTCGATCCGCTCGTCGATGTACGCGGCGAACTCCGGGAACGCGCCGGCGAACCCTTCGCCGCGCTCGGTGCGGTTGGTGGCGGGGAACGTGCTCTCCATCAGACCCTTCGCCCACGTCGCGAGCTGGTCGGCGTCGGCCGGATCGAGCCCGAGCATGTACCCGGTGACCCGGTTCGGGAGCGGCACCGTGAACGCGGGCACGAGGTCGAAGGAGGATCCGGGCGTGTCGCGCAGGAGTGCCGCCGCGGTCTCGCGCATGAACGGCTCCGCCGCGTGCACGAGCTTGGGTGAGAGCGCGGTCACCACGACGCGCCGCACCAGCGTGTGGCGCGGCGGGTCGAGCTCGCCGAGCAGCCGGTCTTCGAGCGGGATCTCGACACCCGGAGCCTTCATGCCGGTGGCGTTCGAGAACGAGCGCGGATCGCGCAGCACGTCGCGGCACTCCGCGTGGCGGGTGACGTACTGCATGCCGTTCGCGATCTCGACGACCGGAGCTTCGTCGCGCATGCGGGCGAGCAACGGCCATGCATCGCGTGCCTGGCCGGGATCAAAGGGGTTGAACACGGCCCGATCTTACGGGTCATGATGATGCACATGGCCGATGACGATCTCCCGGCCGGGCTCGTCGACCCGGACGCGCCCGACGCGGAAGCCCAACGTGAGATCGCGGCGTTCCTCTTCTCGCGGGGCGTGCCGATCGAGCAGTTGCGCGAGGCGCACACGTCGGATGCGATGTCGGGCCTCGTCGCGGGCGCCGTGCTGTGGCCCGACCTCACCCGACTCGACGTCGGCGAGCTCGCGGCCCGCTCCGGACTTTCCGAGGACCTGACGCGTCGCGCCCGCCGCATGCTGGGATTCGTCGATCCCGGCGCCGACGCGCTCTGCCGTTCGCGCGAGGTGGAGATGCTCCAGGCCTTCGCGGCCGGGGCGGCCCTCTTCGGCGAGGAGCGAACCCTGCAGATGTCGCGCGTGCTCGGGATGTCGGCCGCCGCGATCGCCGAGGCCGCGAACTCGTTGTTCACCGGCGCGGTGGGCGCACCGCTGCGCGCGGCCGGCGTGACCGACGCCGAGTTCGCGCTGACTGCCCGCGATGCGATGCTCGCGTTCGAGAACGTGTGCGCCGCGGTCGACGTGATGCTCCGTCTGCACTTCGAGCGGGCCGCGGCCCGGTTGGGCGGCGACCTGACCGTCGACGAGCTCACGTACGCGATCGCGTTCGTCGACGTCGTGGGCTCTACCGCGATGGCCGGAGAGCTGCGGGGGAGCGAGGTCGCGGTGGCGTTACGCGACTTCGACCGCATCGCGGCGGAGGCGGCGGCGCGCCACGACGTGCGGCTGGTGAAGCTCATCGGCGACGGCGCGATGCTCGCCGCTCGAGACGTCGGGGACCTCGCCCGGGCCGTCGGCGAGATCGTGGAAGCGGTCGGCGAGCACCCGGTGTTGCCGGCGGCGAAGGCCGGTGTGAGCTTCGGCGCCGTCGCCGCGCACGACGGCGATTACTTCGGGCAGGTCGTCAACCTCGCGGCCCGGGCGTCGAGCGCAGCCGCCCCGAGCGAGATCCTGCTCGACGCCGAGGCCGCGGCCGGGCTCGGATCGCGTGCCGAGCCGGCCGGTACCTACGAGTTGAAGGGCTTCGGCGCGCCCGTCGGGCTCTACCGGCTCACGGGTGGGAGCTCCGGCTGACGCATTACCGTGGCTCGTTCGCACCGAGCCGGAGGACGCGCCATGACCGACGACCGTGATCTCGAAGGACTCGACCCGTACGACCTGATGGACGCCGAAGCCGCGCGTCTCGACCGGTTCTTCTCCGGTCTCGACGACGCCGCATGGTCGCGACCCTCGCGGTGCGCCGGCTGGTCGGTGCGCGACGTGCTCGCGCACATGGTCGCGTCGGAGGACTACAACGCGGCCTGCCTCGACGGCACCGTCGCCGACTTCATGGGTGTACTCGGCGCGCGCGGCGCAACTGACCTGGCATCGGCCAACGAGCTCGGCATCCGTGATCTCGACGATCGTTCGACCGGTGAGCTCGTCGACGACTGGCGCGCGGCCAACGGCGCCACCCGGGCCGGGTTCCGCACGCGCGACGGCGCCGACGTCGACTCGAGCATCGGTGCGTATCCGGCGCGCTGGCAGGCCTTCCATCTCGCGTTCGAGCTCGCGGTGCACGCCGACGACGTCGGCGTTCCGGTGAGCGCCGGCGAACGCGACGCCCGGACGGGTTGGCAGACGCAGTTCGGCCGGTTCGCGCTGAAGGAGCTCAACAAGGATCTCGAGATCGAGCCCGGTTCCGGGACCACCCACGTGAGCGGCGACGGTCTCGACGTGGACTTGACCGACGCGCAGTTCGTGGAGGCGGTTGCCGCTCGCGTCGGCGACGACAGCCCGCTCGACGCCGAAGCCCGAGTGCTGCTCTCGGCAACGCCGTGACTATTCCTTATATGCGGGCGGTCGCTTGTCCTTGAAGGCGGCGATGGCCTCGTCGAGGTTGCCGGTGTAGCCGGCAAGCAGCTGATTGCGGTTCTCGAGCTCGATCGCGGCGGCGAGCGACGCGATCTCGAGGTTCGACCACATGGCCTGCTTGGTCATCATCACACCGAACGGCGAGAGCTTCGTGGTCATCTCCTCTGCGGTATCGAGCGCGAGATCCACGCTCTGCCCGTCGGGCACGACCTTCGAGACCAGCCCGATGCGGAGGGCCTCGGCCGCGTCGATCTTGCGCCCGGTGAGCAGGATCTCGGCCGCGTTCGACGTGCCGACCGCCCGCGGCAACAACCATGTCGCGCCGAGCTCCGACGACGTGAGCCCGTTGATGATCCCCGCCGAGCAGAAGACGGCCGTCTCGGCCGCGTAGCGGATGTCGGCGCCGAGCGTGAGGCACATCCCGCCCCCGTAGGCGGGCCCGTTGATCGCGGCGATGATCGGCTGCGGGATCCGGCGCATCGCGGGCACGACGTCGCTCATGTACGACATCGAGCGCATGGCGAGCCGCGAGAAGCCGAGATCGTGCGTGTTGGGCGGCACACCGCGATCGTGGAGATCGAGGCCCGAGCAGAACGCCCGGCCGGTCCCGGTCAGCACGACGACCCACGAGTCGTTGTCGCGGCCGACCTCGTCGATCGCTTCGTAGAGCGTCTCGACCAGCGGGAACGACATCGAGTTCAGCCGCTCGGGCTTGTTGAGCGTGATGACGCTCACGTGCGGGCGAACATTGCGATCGACGAGAACCAGGGCCATACGGCGAACCGTAGTAACGACCGCTACTCGGGGGCGAACGTGCCGCCCGCGCGCCAGTACTCCCCGTGGTCGCGAGCCATGATCTCTTCGTCGACGAGGTAACGCCGCAAGGCGGCGGTATCGGGATGCACCGCGGACAGCATCAGGTTGATGGTCGCTTCGGAGTAGTGGCGACCCGGCTCGAATCGCTGCGCGACCCAGTCGAGCACCACCAACCGCTTGGCGCGTACGGTCGGTATCGAGGAGAGCCGGCCCTCGTGCACGAACACTCGCAGCACGCGGGCGACATTCTCGGGCTCGTCGTCGTGCTCGACCGACTTCGGCGCCCGTTCGGCCTCGGCACGCGCCGCGAGCGAGAACGCCTCACCGAGCAGGTGCAGCGTCGCGTCGTCTCCGCGGACCACGAGTCCGGCGTCGACGAGCCGCTGCACGGCCCGCGCGGCCGCGCGCACCGACAACCCGGTGTCG
>CAZLEC010000268.1:0-6381 GCA_964558245.1 uncultured Burkholderiales bacterium
GCAACACCGAGCCGTAGGCCCAGGTGAGCGCGGCGAGCATCGCTTCCGCCGGGCCGACGGTCACGAGGAACACGTAGAAGAGCACCGAGGGGATGATCGTCGCCTCGATGAGCGACGGCAGCGACCTCCGGCCGACCATCTTCAGCACCCGCAGCTTCGAGAGCGGCGCGCGCCGGACGTCGAGGTCGTGCGTGTCGCCGGCGACGAGCATCGCCTGTTCCCTGACCGCCGCGCACTTGGCGCCGCGATCGCGCTTCCCGGTCGAGCTGTCCATGCCGCCACGACCGTTCTGTGCCCCGGTCGGCGAGCCATCTGCCCGGCTAGGAAGCCGCATTGACCTTACCCCTCAGCCGTGTCGGTTCCCGGGCGGCCGCTCGGCGGGCCACCCGGGGCTGTTCTCGACACGTTGCGCCCGCGAGGTAAGAACGATCTGAAGTTCGAGACAAAGGTCTCGAAGAAGCGACCTTCCGGCTACTGGGAGGGGTTGGGGATCGGCACGACCGACCACTTGGTGCCGTTCCACTGCTCGGCGAGCGTGCGATTCGCGTTCGCCCCGGAGGCCGCGGAGTTGCCGACGGCGATGCAGCTGCCGGCGTGCACGCACGACACCGCGTTGAGCGTGTTGTAGAAGGCCGCGTTGGGGCTCGACCCGAGCGAGAAGGCCGTGCCGTTCCACCGTTCGGTCAAGGTCGAGGAGCCCCTGGGGTCCGAAGCCGAGCGGGAGAAATAGCCCGTGGCCATGCAGCTGGTCGTGGTCGCGCACGACACGCCGCTGAGCCAGCTGTAGGCGCGGCTCGGCGGATGACTCGCGAGCAACGACCAGCTCTTCCCGTTCCAGTGCTCGGTCAGGAGCCCCGACCGGCCGGCGCCGCCCTCGGCGTACTCGCCGGCCGCGAGGCAGTTACTGGTGCTCGTGCACGAGACCGCGAGCAACGAGGCGCCGCTGCCGATCGTGGGGCTGGGGCTGGCGACGACCGACCAGGCCTTGCCGTTCCACCGCTCGGTCAACGTCACCGGCCCCTCGGCGAACGAACCCGGCGGGCGGGTCTTCAGGTCCTGGTCGCCCACGGCAACGCACGCCGACGCGCTCGTGCACGACGCCGCGTGGAGCCTCGACGACGTGGAACCCGGCGGCGTGGGGCTCGCGACGAGCGACCACTTGGTGCCGTTCCATTGCTCGAGCACCGTCTTGAACGCGATGAGGCTTCCCGACTTCCCCGCGACGAAGAGGTATCCCGCGGCGATGCAGAAGGTCGGGCCCGTGCACGAGACCCCCTCGAGGTACGTGCTGTCGGTTGCGGACGCGCTCGCGCTCGGCGTTGCGACGATCGACCACGTATGGCCGTTCCATCGCTCGACGAGGCTCGTGTTCGCGGTCGCGCCGGTCTTGATCTGGAACCCGACCGCGAAGCAGTTGCTCGCGCTGGTGCACGAGACGCCGAACAGCGTCGCGTACCGCGCCCCGGCCGGGTTGGGGCTCGCAACGATCGACCACGCCTTGCCGTTCCACCGCTCGACCAACGTCTTGCCCGTCCCGATCGCCGCGCCGAGCGACTCGCCGACGGCGAAGCAGGTGCTCGCGTTCACGCACGACACGCCGTGCAGCTCGCTGCTCGCCGGGGTCGCCGCGCCCGCGGACGGCATCGCGAATGCGAGTGCGGACGCGACGAGCAGCGATATCACGGTGGTGGCCGTTCGGGTGGTGCGCACTATGTCCTCCGTGACGGACGCGCGTTCGCGGTGAAGGCGCGAGTGGACCGCGTCATGAGGTGGCCCGGGATTGGGGGCCCGAAACCGACCAGGTCGTGCCGTTCCAGTGCTCGATCAGCGTGTGCAGGTCGCCGAAATACGGTCGCGACAAGGCGCCGACGCCGAAGCAGTTGGTCGCGCTCGAGCACGACACGTCGTTCAGGTAGCTGTTGCCGGCGCCGAAGCTCGGCGTGGTGAGCGGTGTGAAGGTCGTGCCGTCCCAGTGGTACGCGGTCACGTGTTGCCGGTCCACCGCGACGGGGTCGGAGCCGCCCACGACGAAGCAGTCGGTCGCGGTCGGGCACGTGACGGTGCCGAGATCCGCGCCCGGAGCGTTGGCGAGGGCGTCGGGCCCGAGCAGCGACCATGTTCTGCCGTTCCAATGCTCCGCCAAGGTCGAGAAGCTGTTGATCGGCTCCGAGTCGAGGCCCAGGGCGAGGCAGTTGCTGGGGGTCATGCACGCGACGCTGTCGAGCGCGAAGAAGTCGGAGCCGGGATCACCCGGTTGGGGAGTGGGCACGACCGACCAGGTCTGGCCGTTCCATCGCGCCGACGAAGCGCCGACCGCGATGCAGCTCGTGGAGGTCGCGCACGTCACGTCACTCGAGAACACCGGTTTGGGCGTCTTCACGACCGACCACGCCTTGCCGTTCCACCGCTCGATGCCCTCGCCGACTGCGAAGCAGTTCGTGGCGCTCGTGCACGCCAGCCCGCCCGGCGATACGGCGCCGGGTGTCGCGAGGATCGACCAGGTCTTGCCGTTCCACCGTTCCATCAAGCTGCCGGTGCCCTTGCCGGAGAGAGTGGTCGAGGAGAAGCCGTCGGCGAAGCAGCTGGTCGCGGTCGCGCACGCCACGTTCGACAGCACATTGATCGCGTGGCCGGCGACGTTCGGGCTGGGCACCTTCGCCCACGTCTTGCCGTTCCACCGCTCGACGAGCGTTCGCTCCGACGTGGAGCTCGCGGAGATGCCGACCGCGAAGCAGGTGGTCGCGGTCGGGCACGACACGCCACCGAGCGTCTCCCGATTGGACGCGACGGCGGCTGCCGCGCGCCCGGCCGGCGCTCCGGTCGCGGCCACGGTCGCGATTGCGACGATCGTGAGCACTCGTGCGGCGTGGATTCGTCGCACCGTCAGGCTGCGCTCGGGTTCGGGGTGGCGACGATCGCCCACGTCTTGCCGTTCCACACTTCGGTGAGCGGTCGGGTCTCACCCGTGCTCGCGACCTGGGAGTCGCCGACGGCCACGCAGCTCGAGGCGGTCGGGCACGACACGCTCACGAGCTCGCTCGCGGCGGCGCCCGCGGGGTTGGGGCTCGCGACGACCGACCAACTCGTGCCGTTCCACTGCTCGGTGAGGGTCTGGGGCGCGTCGAAGGTGCTCTCCGTCGTAGAGCTCGCGCCGACGCTCAGGCAGTGCGTCGCGCTCGTGCAGGAGACCGCGTCGAGTCTCGGGTGCGCATGACCCGGCACGGAGCCGTAGTCGACGACCGACCAGTCGGTCCCGTTCACCTGCTCCGCCAGCGCGTCGGTCGCCAGGAAGCTGTCGCCGATCCAGTTGGTGTAGGCGCCCGTGACCATGCACACCGTCGCGCTCGTGCAGGACACGCCCGACAGGGTCTCGTCGAACTCGATGAGGTTCTCCGCGGTGAACGCCTCCTTCCACGACGTGCCGTCCCATTGCTCGGCGAAGATCCAGCTCAGCCACCCTGGGTACCGGCCGGGCGAGAAGCTGTAGACCGCCAGGCAGTGCGTCGGGCTCGTACACGAGAGCCCCGACAACTCCATGGTCTTGCCGGTCGGATTCGGCGCGTCGGCGGCCGACGGGACGACCGACCACGCGGCGCCGTTCCATCGCTCGGCCAACGGATTGTCGGCGCCGCCGACCGTAGTGGAGCTCACGCCGATCGCCATGCAGCTGTTGGTGCTCGTGCACGACACGCGGTCGAGTCGGGAGAAGGTCGCCCCCGCGGGGTTGGGGCTTGCGACGATCGACCAGCTCGTGCCGTCCCACTGTTCCACCAGCGTCTTGAACGGTCCGGCGTCGGCCGCGTTGGTCGCGGTTGAAGTCGTGTAGCGGCCGACCGCGACGCAGGAGCTCGCGCTCGTGCACGACACGCCCGCGAGTTGGCTGATCGTCGCGCCGGTCGGGTTGGCGCTCGCGACGTTGGTCCACGCGGTTCCGTCGAAGCGTTGCACGAATGTGCGGTTGCGACCGGGCACCGACATCACGTTCCCGACCGCGAAGCAGTTGGTCGCGCTCGTGCACGACACGCCGTCGAACACGGCGAAGGGCGCGCTGATCGGGTTGGCGCTCGACATCGTCGACCAGGTCGAGCCGTTCCACTGCTCGGCCAACGTCTGGAGGTTGCTCAGCGACCGCTCGAACGCGGAGTTGGTGGCGCGGCCGACCGCGACGCAGCTCGTCGCGGTCTTGCACGCCACCGCCGCGAGCTGACTCCTCGTCGCGCCCGGGCTGGGGCTGGCGACGACCGACCAGTTCTTTCCATTCCACCGCTCGACCCGGGAGAGCGAGGCGCCGGAATCGTCGGGGCCGTAGTTCTGCACGTAGCCGACCGCGGTGCAGCTCGTCGTGCTCACGCACGACACCGACGCGAGATGGTTGACGGAGCGACCGTCGCTGCGGGGTGCGACGACGGCCCACTTCTTGCCGTTCCACACCTCGGCCACGGCCGCGCCGTTCTGCGACGCGACGTGGTCTTCGCCGACCGCGACGCAGTTGGCTGCGCTCGAGCACGACACGCCGAGGAGCTCGCCACCCAGCGGCGCACCTTGCCCGGGGCTCGCCACCGTCGACCAGGCGGTGCCGTTCCAGCGTGCGATCAATGTCAGCAGCGCACCCGCCGCGGTGTTGTAGCTGCCGACTGCTTCGCACCCCAACGTGCTCGTGCACGAGACCGCGTTGAGCACGACCGCGCGCCCGCCCGCCGGGTTCGGGCTCGTCGTGATCGACCATTTCTTGCCGTTCCACCGTTCGATGAGCGTCTTCGACACCGTCGAGCCGGCCACCGATTGTTTGCCGACCGCGACGCAGAAGGTCGGGCTCGTGCAGGAGACGCCGGTGAGCTGCGCGCCCGTCGTGCCGGTCGGGTTGGCGCTCGCGACGGTCGACCACGCGGCGCCGTTCCAGCGTTCGATCAACGCCTTGGTCGCGCCCGACACCAGTTGACTGCCGACCGCGAAGCAACTGGTCGTGCTCGCGCACGACACCGCGTCGAGCGCACTGCCGACGATCGCCGGGCTCGTCGCGACCGACCACGTCTTGCCGTTCCACTGCTGCGCGGAAGCGGTGGCCGCCGACTGGCCGACCGCGAAGCAGTGTGTCGCGCTCGGGCACGACACGCCGGCGAGCTGGTTGGCGCTCGCTCCGGTCGGGATGTGGCTCGTGGCCGGGACCGGAGTCGGTGCGGCGCCCGTGGGTGTCGCGAGCGCGACCACGGAGCCGGCCGCCAGCGCGATTGCGACGAAGGCCGTCGTCGCCCGCGCGCCCCGCCGCGATGGCGTGTGCGTCCGCTGTCCGAATCGGCCCGGCAATGTGCCCCCCAACGCCTGAAACAAGGCTATGCCCGTACCTGATGAGGGAGAAGGGGCATCGCGTCAAGACATCGCCGCGCTCGAGCCCCGCCGAGGTCCCCGGGCTGCCACAATCCGCTCTGCGAGTGCGTTGTCGGCGAAGGAGGTCCGCGTGCCCCGTCTGCGTCAGGTCCCGCGAGCGGAGGCCGCGCCCTCGGTGGTGCCGCTCTACCAGCTGCTGTTCGGCGATCGCGATCCGGTCGCCGAGCCCGGTACCGCCACGGGCACGCCCGGTGACTGGTGGCCGGTGTTCGCACTCGTCCCCGACGTGTTCGACCACTCGGTGATGGGCTTCGCGCTGTACCAGAGCCCGAAGCGGCTCCTCGACCCGCAGCTGCGCGAGCTCGGTCAGACGCGCGCCGGGTTCACGGTAGCGAGCCAGTTCGTGTTCTCCCAGCACTGCAAGTCGTGCCGCACCGCCGGCATGCCCGAAGAGAAGATCGCGGCGATCCCGCACTGGCAGGTCGCCGAGTGCTTCTCGCCGATCGAGCGCGCGGTGCTCGCGTACACCGACGCGCTCACGTGGGATCAGGGGCGGGTGCCCGACGGCGTGTTCGCGGCGCTGCGCGAGGGGCTCTCCGACGAGCAGATCCTGGAGCTGACCTACATCACCGCGATGTACGCGATGCACGCCGTCATGTCGAAGGCGTTGCGCACCGAGTTCGACGACCGGGACGAGCCGATCGTCGAGATACCCGCGCCGGGCGACGACCAGACCTTCCGCACGTAGCGGCCCGGTAGCGCGACCGGCGCCGGCTGACCGGGCTGACACGGGCGTCAGGTAATCTGCCGCTCGCCACTAGACCTGCTTCCAGGGGGAGATATGTCCGACGCTGTCATCGTTGCCGCGGCCCGCACTCCGATCGGGACCGCCCGCAAGGGAACGCTCCTCGACGTCACCACGTTCGACCTCGCCAAGTACGCGGCCGGTGAGGCGCTCAAGCGATCGGGGATCTCCGCGGCCGACGTCGACGACATGATGATGGGCGAGTCGTTGCAGGGCGGCGGCGACGTCGCTCGCTACGCCGCGATCGACCT